>NZ_JAAVXA010000013.1:134919-135153 GCF_012241585.1 Pantoea sp. LS15 | reverse complement strand
AGATAAGTGCTGAAAGCATCTAAGCACGAAACTTGCCCCGAGATGAGTTCTCCCTGACCCTTTAAGGGTCCTGAAGGAACGTTGAAGACTACGACGTTGATAGGTCGGGTGTGTAAGCGCAGCGATGCGTTGAGCTAACCGATACTAATGAACCGTGAGGCTTAACCTTACAACGCCGAAGCTGTTTCGGCGGACGAGAGACAGACAATCAAATTTCAGCTCTGATACAGATTT
>NZ_JAAVXA010000013.1:203-134787 GCF_012241585.1 Pantoea sp. LS15 | reverse complement strand
TCAAGAAGAACCCCGTACCGTAAGGTGCGGGGTTTTTTGCTTTGGATCTTGCACGTACCCTCCTTGAAACTTTCTCACCTTTCACTTGCAGACTCGACATTCAGATCATTTCTGGTTATCGTTAGCTGTCTGGATGTCTAAACGTTTATACGTATGCTGTGAGGATATAAGGTTATGCCGATTCGGGTGCAGGACGAGCTACCAGCCGTCAATTTCTTACGTGAAGAAAATGTCTTTGTCATGACGGCTTCACGCGCTACAGGTCAGGAAATTCGCCCGCTGAAGGTGCTTATTCTCAATCTGATGCCAAAAAAGATCGAAACAGAAAACCAGTTTCTTCGTCTGCTTTCGAACTCCCCGCTTCAGGTTGATATCCAGCTTCTACGTATTGATGCCCGTGAGTCGCGGAATACACCTTCTGAGCATCTGAACAATTTCTACTGTAACTTCGATGACATCCGCGATGAAAACTTCGATGGACTGATTGTAACGGGAGCACCGCTGGGCCTGGTTGAATTCAATGATGTTGCCTACTGGCCGCAGATAAAACAGGTGCTGGAGTGGGCAAAAGATCACGTCACCTCCACGCTCTTTGTCTGTTGGGCGGTACAGGCGGCACTGAATATCCTTTATGGCATTCCAAAGCAAACCCGCACTGAAAAGCTCTCTGGCGTATATGAACACCATATTTTGCATCCACACGCATTACTGACACGCGGATTTGATGACACCTTCCTTGCCCCTCACTCTCGCTATGCCGATTTCCCGGCACAGCTGATCCGCGATTACACCGATCTGGAGATCCTGGCTGAAACGGAAGACGGAGATGCCTACCTGTTTGCCAGCAAAGATAAGCGTATTGCTTTTGTCACCGGGCATCCCGAGTATGACCCAAACACCCTCGCGGCGGAGTTTTTCCGTGACGTCGAAGCGGGTCTGAATCCGGATGTTCCGTACAACTATTTCCCGAAAAACGATCCGCAAAACAAACCGAGAGCAACCTGGCGCAGCCACGGGAATTTGCTGTTTACGAACTGGCTCAACTATTACGTCTACCAAATTACACCATACGATCTGCGTCACATGAATCCGACGCTGGAGTAATCTTCTGCATTCAACGATCCTAAAGCGTTTCAGCTATTCAGATCAGGCACCTTCGGGTGCCTTTTTTATTTCCGAAATACCACTCACCGTGCAATAAAACTTTAATTTCAATTAAATCAATAAATTGCCATCAATAATAAATTAAAATGGAAATTGTTTTTGATTTTGGAAAAAATATAGATAGTCTTAATTCTGCTGAGCGAAAACTACCCAACGATCTTTCGTTCGCACTGGGGATGTGAATTTGGATCTTTGATGAGGAGCAGAGTGATGACTCAACAGGCAACGACGGTCGATGAACTGGCCTTTACCCAGCCGTATGGCGAGCAAGAACAGCAAGTTTTGACGGCGGAAGCGGTAGAATTTCTGACTGAGCTGGTGACGCGCTTTACACCACAGCGTAATAAGCTGCTGGCAGCGCGCATTCATCAGCAGCAGGAAATTGACGATGGCAAGTTGCCTGGTTTTATTTCGGAAACCGCTTCCATTCGCCGTGGCGAGTGGAAAATCCGTGGCATTCCCGAAGATTTACAGGATCGCCGCGTTGAGATCACAGGGCCGGTAGAGCGCAAAATGGTGATCAACGCCATGAACGCGAACGTTAAAGTCTTTATGGCTGATTTTGAAGATTCTCTGGCACCGGACTGGCGTAAGGTCATTGAGGGGCAGATCAATCTGCGCGACGCTGTTAACGGCACCATCAGCTACACCAACGAAGCCGGTAAAATTTATCAACTCAAACCAAACCCGGCGGTTCTGATCTGTCGTGTACGCGGGCTTCATCTGCCCGAAAAACATGTCACCTGGCGTGGTGAAGCCATTCCGGGCAGCCTGTTTGATTTTGCTCTCTATTTCTTCCACAACCACAAAAAGCTGCTGGCAAAAGGTAGCGGCCCTTACTTCTATTTGCCTAAAACCCAATCCTGGCAGGAAGCGGCTTGGTGGAGCGAGGTATTTAGTTATGCAGAAGATCGTTTCAACCTGCCGCGTGGCACCATCAAAGCCACGCTGCTGATTGAAACGCTGCCCGCCGTGTTCCAGATGAATGAAATTCTGCATGCCCTGCGCGATCACATTGTCGGCCTGAACTGCGGGCGCTGGGACTACATTTTCAGCTACATCAAGACCCTGAAGAATTATCCCGATCGCGTACTGCCGGATCGTCAGGTTGTCACCATGGATAAACCGTTCCTGAGCGCTTACTCGCGTCTGCTGATCAAAACCTGCCACAAGCGTGGTGCCTTTGCGATGGGCGGCATGGCAGCGTTTATTCCAAGCAAAGATGCGGAGCGTAATAGCCAGGTACTCAACAAGGTGAAAGCCGATAAAGAGCTTGAAGCACGCAATGGTCATGACGGGACGTGGATCGCGCATCCGGGCCTGGCGGATACGGCAATGGAAGTCTTTAACCGCGTACTCGGGGACAATAAAAACCAGCTGTTTGTCACGCGCGAAGAGGATGCGCCAACAGCCGAAGAACAACTGCTGGCACCGTGTGCGGGTGAACGTACCGAAGAGGGCATGCGTGCCAATATCCGTGTCGCCGTACAGTACATCGAAGCGTGGATCTCCGGTAACGGCTGTGTGCCGATCTACGGCCTGATGGAAGATGCCGCGACGGCAGAGATCTCCCGTACTTCAATCTGGCAGTGGATCCACCATCAAAAAACGCTCAGCAACGGTAAACCGGTAACCAAATCCCTGTTCCGTCAGATGCTGGCTGAAGAGATGCGGGTGATCCAGGACGAGCTGGGTGAGCACCGCTTCAGCAGTGGACGTTTTGACGACGCTGCACGCCTGATGGAGCAAATCACCACATCAGATGACTTAATCGACTTCCTGACCCTGCCGGGCTACCGCTTCCTGGCGTAACTCACCACATAACAATATGGAGCATCTGCACATGAAAACCCGTACCCAACAAATCGAAGAGTTAAAGAAAGAGTGGACACAACCTCGCTGGGAAGGTATCCGCCGTCCGTACAGCGCGGAGGAAGTGGTGAAATTACGCGGCTCGGTCAATCCGGAATGCACGCTGGCGCAAAATGGCGCAGCGAAAATGTGGAAACTGCTGCACGGTGGTTCCAAAAAAGGTTATATCAACAGCCTTGGCGCGCTGACGGGCGGTCAGGCACTCCAGCAGGCTAAGGCGGGGATTGAAGCCATTTACCTGTCCGGCTGGCAGGTCGCGGCGGACGCCAACCTGGCCTCCAGCATGTACCCGGATCAGTCGCTCTATCCGGCGAACTCGGTGCCGTCGGTCGTGGATCGGATCAACAACACCTTCCGCCGAGCGGATCAGATCCAGTGGGCGGCAGGCATTGAGCCCAACGATCCGCGCTTTATTGATTACTTCCTGCCGATCGTTGCGGATGCGGAAGCGGGCTTCGGTGGCGTGCTGAACGCCTTCGAGCTGATGAAATCGATGATTGAGGCCGGTGCAGCGGCCGTTCACTTCGAAGACCAGCTGGCGTCAGTGAAGAAATGCGGACATATGGGCGGCAAAGTACTGGTCCCGACCCAGGAGGCGATTCAGAAACTGGTTGCGGCGCGTCTGGCTGCGGACGTGCTCGGTGTGCCGACATTGGTCATTGCCCGTACTGATGCGGATGCAGCTGACCTGATCACCTCAGATTGCGACCCGTACGACAGCGAGTTCATTACCGGCGAACGTACCAGCGAAGGCTTCTATCGTACCCATGCGGGTATTGAGCAGGCGATCAGCCGTGGCCTGGCATATGCCCCGTATGCGGACCTGGTCTGGTGCGAAACCTCCACGCCGGATCTGGCTCTGGCAAAACGCTTTGCCGATGCTATTCACGCGAAGTACCCGGGCAAACTGCTGGCCTATAACTGCTCGCCGTCCTTCAACTGGCAGAAAAAGCTGGACGACAAAACGATCGCCAGTTTCCAGCAGCAGCTATCTGACATGGGCTACAAATACCAGTTCATTACCCTGGCGGGTATCCATAGCATGTGGTTCAACATGTTCGACCTGGCGCATGCCTATGCGCAGGGTGAGGGTATGAAGCACTACGTAGAGAAGGTGCAGCAGCCGGAATTTGCCGCGGGTAAAGACGGTTACACCTTCGTGTCTCACCAGCAGGAGGTGGGAACCGGCTATTTTGATAATGTGACCACGATTATTCAGGGCGGCACCTCCTCCGTCACCGCTTTGACGGGATCAACCGAAGAAGCACAGTTCTAAACTTTTCCCCCTCTCCCCCCTCGGGGAGAGGGTTGGGTGAGGGGGATATATGTCGCGTGGTCTGGAATTACTGATTGCCCAAACTATTCTGCAGGGCTTCGATGCCCAGTATGGCCGTTTTCTGGAAGTGACCTCCGGCGCGCAGCAGCGCTTCGAACATGCAGACTGGCATGCGGTTCAGCAGGCCATGAAGCAGCGTATCCATCTCTATGACCACCATGTGGGTCTGGTGGTGGAACAGTTGCGCTGTATCACTGACGGTAAAAGCCCAGACGCGGAATTTTTACTGCGCGTGAAAGAGCACTACACCCGTTTGTTACCCGATTACCCGCGCTTCGAGATTGCGGAGAGCTTCTTTAACTCCGTCTATTGTCGGTTATTTGACCACCGCTCATTATCTCCTGAGCGGTTATTTATTTTCAGCTCCCAGCCCGAGCGGCGTTTTCGTACTATTCCGCGTCCGCTGGCGAAAGATTTCTTCCCCGATCGCGGGTGGGAAAAGCTCCTGCACCGCGTGTTAACGGATTTGCCGCTGCGTTTACCCTGGGAGAATAAAACCCGGGATATCGGTTATATTCACGCGCATCTCACTGAAACCTTCGGCGAGGACGTTCTTGGGCACAGCCATTTGCAGGTCGCCAATGAACTGTTCTATCGCAATAAAGCCGCCTGGTTGGTGGGAAAACTGATTACGCCGACAGCCATCGTGCCGTTCCTGTTACCGATCCACCGTACCGACGACGGTGAACTGTTTGTCGATACCTGCCTGACTACCAGCGCCGAGGCCAGCATCGTGTTTGGCTTCGCCCGTTCCTACTTTATGGTCTATGCACCGTTACCTGCCGCGCTAGTGGAATGGTTGCGCGAGATCCTGCCGGGTAAAACCACCGCCGAGCTGTATATGGCGATTGGCTGTCAGAAGCACGCCAAAACGGAAAGCTATCGGGAGTATTTGCGCTATGTCACCACGGCGGATGAGCAGTTCATTGAAGCACCGGGCATTCGCGGTATGGTGATGCTGGTCTTTACGCTTCCGGGTTTTGACCGTGTCTTTAAGGTGATTAAAGACCGATTCGCACCGCAAAAAGAGATGACGGCTGCACATGTCCGCGCCTGCTACCAACTGGTAAAAGAGCACGATCGCGTCGGACGCATGGCCGATACCCAGGAATTCGAAAACTTTGTGCTGGATAAGCAGCAGATCGATCCGGCGCTAATGGCGCTTTTAATGCAAGAAGCACCCGGTAAAGTCACCGATCTTGGTGATAAAATCGTGATTAGCCATCTCTACATTGAACGCCGTATGGTGCCGCTGAACATCTGGCTGGAGCAGTCCGAAGGTCAGGCGCTTCGCGATGCCATTGAAGAGTATGGCAATGCGATTCGCCAGCTTGCTGCCGCCAATATTTTCCCGGGTGATATGCTGTTTAAGAACTTTGGTGTCACCCGTCACGGACGAGTCGTGTTCTACGATTACGATGAAATTTGCTACATGACCGAGGTGAATTTCCGCGACATTCCTCAGCCCCGCTATCCGGAAGATGAACTCTCCGGTGAACCGTGGTACAGCGTCTCGCCGGGCGATGTGTTTCCGGAGGAGTTCCGTCACTGGCTGTGCGCTGACCCGCGAATTGGACCATTATTCGAAGAGATGCACGACGATCTGTTCCACGCCAGCTACTGGCGTGGATTGCAAACGCGAATTAAGAATGGGCATGTGGAAGATGTGTACGCCTATCGACGTAAGCAGCGGTTTTGCGTGCGGTTTAACGAATCCCACCATACGCCAGCGTCACCTCTTTCGCCGCCTTAATCACCAGCGCACCCAGTTCGGTCACGCGATCATCGGTCATGCGTGAAATCGGCCCGGAGATGGAGATGGCGGCAAACGGCTCGCGGTGTTCGTCAAAGATACAGGCTGCAATGCAACGCAGGCCCAGAGCATGTTCCTCGTCATCAAACGAATAGCCGCGTTTGCGGGTCAGGGCCAGATCCTCTTTAAGGTGCACCGGCGAAACCAGCGTTGCGTGGGTGTAGGCGTGCAACCCTTTACGGTGCAATAACCCCGTCACCTGCTCTTCGCTCAGTTGTGACAGAAACGCTTTCCCCGCCCCGGAGGCGTGCATAGGGAGCTTGCCGCCAATGGGGGCCGACATACGCATCAGCTGCGTACACTGTACCTGGTCGATGATGATCGCCTGATGGTCGCTCTGGTCGAGTACCGCCAGGTTTACCGTCTCACCGGAATCTTCCATCAGCTTGCGCAGGATCGGGTGCACAATCGCCAGCAGATTACGGCTTTGCAGGAAGCTGCTGCCGACGATAAACGCATGCGCGCCTACAGCCCAGTGTCCCAGCTCACCCACCTGACGGACAAAGCCCAGTTGCTGCATGGTGGTCAGCAGTCGATGTGTTGTGGAGTTCGGCAGGCCAGCCTGCTGGGCCAGCTCCGTCAGGGCCACGCTGTTATGCGACTCGGCTATCCACTCCAGCAGCTTCAAACCGCGCGTGAGCGATTGAACCTGTCCGCCCTGTTGTGCGGCGGTGGTAGCAGCAGGTTTTCTGCCGCGTTTAGCGGGAACGGTCGCGACCATGACGATCTCCTTTTTCTGTATCGTGGAAATCATTTTCGTTTTATTTGGTGAATTTGCAACCGTTATCCTGACTGATCGGAGGAGTGATAGTGAACATGTCTCATGTTACCCCTGTGTGACTTTTCCACCCTGCGAGATTATGCCAGTATGGAATGCAGCCTTTTGGCCTTGTTGAGCGTTGTCGGGAGCAAGTGTGAGCAGCAAAGTAGAGCAACTGCGTGCGCAGTTAAATGAACGAATTCTGGTGCTGGACGGCGGCATGGGCACTATGATCCAGGGCTATCGTCTTAGCGAAGACGATTTCCGCGGCGAGCGCTTTGCCGACTGGCCATGCGATCTGAAGGGTAACAACGACCTGCTGGTGCTGAGCAAGCCGCAAGTCATTACCGATATCCACAACGCGTACTTCGAAGCGGGTGCAGATATCGTTGAAACCAACACCTTCAACTCGACAACCATCGCCATGGCGGATTACCAGATGGAATCCCTGTCGGCGGAGATCAACTTTGAAGCCGCGAAGCTGGCGCGCGCCTGTGCCGACGAGTGGACGGCCCGCACGCCGGACAAGCCGCGCTACGTGGCCGGGGTGCTTGGCCCTACCAACCGCACCGCGTCGATTTCACCGGACGTGAACGACCCGGCGTTTCGTAACATCACCTTTGACCAGCTGGTCGCGGCCTACCGCGAATCGACCAAAGCGCTGGTGGAAGGCGGTTCCGATCTGATCCTGATTGAAACGGTGTTCGATACCCTCAACGCCAAAGCCGCGATTTATGCGGTGAAAGAGGAGTTCGAGGCGCTGGGCGTTGACCTGCCGATCATGATTTCCGGCACCATTACCGACGCCTCCGGCCGTACCTTATCCGGCCAGACAACTGAAGCCTTTTATAACTCACTGCGCCATGCCGAAGCGCTCTCCTTCGGCCTGAACTGCGCACTGGGGCCAGATGAACTCCGCCAGTACGTACAGGAACTGTCGCGCATTGCGGAATGTTACGTCACCGCGCACCCGAACGCCGGTCTGCCGAACGCGTTTGGTGAATACGATCTCGATGCCAACACCATGGCGGCGCAAATCCGCGAGTGGGCCGAGTCTGGTTTCCTGAACATCGTTGGCGGCTGCTGCGGCACGACGCCTGAGCATATCGCGGCCATGAGCAATGCGGTGGCCGGGCTGCTGCCGCGAAAATTACCTGAGCTGCCTGTTGCCTGTCGACTCTCCGGCCTTGAGCCGTTGACCATCGGCGACGACAGCCTGTTTGTGAACGTGGGTGAGCGTACTAACGTCACCGGTTCAGCAAAGTTCAAACGTCTGATTAAAGAAGAGAAGTACAGCGAAGCGCTGGACGTCGCCCGCCAGCAGGTTGAGAGCGGTGCTCAAATTATTGATATCAACATGGATGAGGGGATGCTCGACGCCGAAGCGGCGATGGTACGTTTCCTCAACCTGATTGCCGGTGAACCGGACATCGCCCGCGTGCCGATCATGATTGACTCCTCTAAGTGGGAAGTCATCGAGAAAGGGCTGAAATGCATTCAGGGTAAAGGCATCGTTAACTCCATCTCGATGAAAGAAGGCGTTGATATCTTTATCCATCACGCGAAGCTGGTACGCCGTTACGGCGCGGCCGTGGTGGTCATGGCCTTTGATGAAGTGGGCCAGGCAGACACCCGCGAGCGCAAGATTGAGATTTGCCGTCGCGCGTACAAAATTTTGACCGAAGAGGTAGGCTTCCCGCCGGAAGACATCATCTTCGACCCGAATATCTTCGCGGTGGCGACCGGGATTGAAGAGCACAACAACTACGCCCAGGACTTTATCGGCGCGTGTGAAGACATCAAACGCGAGCTGCCACATGCGTTGATCTCCGGTGGGGTATCGAACGTATCGTTCTCGTTCCGTGGTAACGACCCGGTGCGTGAAGCTATCCACGCTGTATTCCTCTACTACGCCATCCGTAACGGGATGGATATGGGGATCGTTAACGCCGGACAGCTCGCGATTTACGACGACCTGCCGGCAGAACTGCGTGACGCAGTAGAAGATGTGATCCTGAACCGTCGTGACGATGCTACCGAGCGGATGCTGGATCTGGCGGAGAAATATCGTGGCAGTAAATCGGATGACGCAGCCAACGTTCAGCAGGCCGAGTGGCGTTCCTGGGATGTGAAAAAGCGTCTGGAATATTCGCTGGTGAAAGGTATTACCGAGTTTATCGAACAGGATACCGAAGAAGCGCGTCTTCAGTCCGCACGTCCGATTGAAGTGATCGAAGGGCCACTGATGGACGGCATGAACGTGGTTGGCGATCTGTTCGGCGAGGGCAAAATGTTCCTGCCGCAGGTGGTGAAATCCGCCCGCGTGATGAAGCAGGCGGTGGCCTACCTTGAACCGTTTATCGAAGCCAGCAAAGAGAAAGGCTCCAGCAACGGGAAAATGGTTATCGCCACCGTGAAAGGCGATGTTCACGACATCGGCAAGAATATTGTTGGTGTGGTGCTGCAGTGTAATAACTACGAGATTATCGATCTTGGCGTGATGGTACCCGCGGACAAAATCCTTAAAACCGCACGTGAAGTGAATGCCGACCTGATTGGCCTTTCCGGGCTGATCACCCCGTCGCTTGACGAGATGGTCAACGTGGCGAAAGAGATGGAGCGTCAGGGCTTTACCATTCCGCTGCTGATTGGCGGGGCAACCACCTCAAAAGCGCACACGGCGGTGAAAATCGAGCAGAACTATAGTGGCCCAACGGTCTACGTACAAAATGCCTCGCGAACAGTAGGCGTGGTGTCCGCGCTGCTCTCTGACACCCAGCGCGACGAGTTTGTTACACGTACCCGCAAAGAGTACGAAACCGTCCGTATTCAGCATGGTCGCAAGAAACCGCGCACACCGCCTGTCACGTTGCAGGCGGCCCGCGATAACGATCTGGCGTTTGACTGGTCGAGCTATACGCCACCTGTCGCGCATCGTCTGGGCGTGCAGGATGTGACTGCCAGCATCGAGACGCTGCGCAACTACATCGACTGGACGCCGTTCTTTATGACCTGGTCGCTGGCGGGCAAATATCCGCGCATCCTCGAAGACGAAGTAGTCGGTGAAGAAGCACAGCGCCTGTTTAAAGATGCCAACGAAATGCTCGACAAACTGAGTGCGGAGAAAACCCTCAACCCGCGTGGTGTGGTGGGGCTGTTCCCGGCGAACCGCGTGGGCGACGATGTTGAAATTTATCGCGATGAAACCCGCACTCATGTACTGGCAGTGAGCCATCATCTGCGTCAGCAAACCGAGAAAGTGGGGTTCGCGAACTACTGTCTGGCCGATTTCGTTGCACCGAAGCTCTCCGGTAAAGCCGATTACATCGGCGCTTTTGCTGTGACCGGTGGTCTGGAAGAAGATGCCCTGGCGGATGCGTTCGAAGCGCAGCACGATGATTACAACAAAATCATGGTCAAAGCGATTGCCGACCGTCTGGCGGAAGCCTTCGCCGAGTACCTGCACGAGCGCGTACGTAAGGTGCTCTGGGGCTACGCGGCCAATGAGAACCTCAGCAACGAGGAACTGATCCGCGAAAACTATCAGGGGATTCGTCCGGCACCTGGCTACCCGGCCTGTCCGGAACACACCGAAAAGGGCACTATCTGGAAGCTGCTGGATGTTGAAGCGCATACAGGGATGAAACTCACCGAGTCGTTCGCCATGTGGCCAGGGGCATCCGTTTCCGGCTGGTATTTCAGCCATCCTGACAGCAAGTACTTCGCCGTGGCGCAGCTGCAACGCGATCAGATCGAAGATTACGCTCTGCGCAAAGGTATGAGTGTCTCTGAAGTGGAACGTTGGCTGGCACCGAATTTAGGCTACGACGCGGACTGACGTCACTTTTCCTTACAACTAACAGGGCGCTCATTGGGCGCCCTGTCTCTTTATTACGTTTAAACCCTTATACTGAACCAAGGGAAAACGAATAACGATAAGGAGGAACATCTTCCGTGCTGACTCTGTTACATCTGCTCTCCGCAGTCGCACTGCTGGTATGGGGCACCCATATTGTCCGTACCGGCGTGATGCGCGTATTTGGTGCCCGTTTACGTACCGTTCTCAGCAGCAGCGTTGAGAAGAAACCGCTCGCCTTCTGTGCGGGTATTGGCGTGACGGCACTGGTTCAGAGCAGCAACGCCACGACTCTGCTTGTCACCTCGTTTGTGGCGCAAGATCTGGTGGCGCTGGCCCCGGCGCTGGTGATTGTACTGGGTGCTGATGTAGGTACCGCGTTGATGGCGCGTATCCTGACCTTTGATCTCTCCTGGCTGTCGCCGTTGCTGATTTTTATTGGCGTCATCTTCTTCCTCGGCCGCAAACAAACGCGAGCCGGACAGCTCGGACGCGTAGGGATTGGCCTGGGGCTTATCCTGCTGGCGCTGGAACTGATTGTGCAGGCGGTTACTCCCATTACCGAGGCTAATGGTGTTCAGGTCATCTTCGCTTCGCTGACTGGCGACATCATGCTGGACGCGCTGATCGGCGCAGTGTTTGCCATCGTCAGTTACTCGAGTCTGGCTGCGGTACTTCTGACAGCAACACTCACCGCTGCAGGGGTGATCTCCTTCCCGGTCGCATTATGTCTGGTGATCGGGGCTAACCTCGGCTCTGGCCTGCTGGCGATGCTCAACAACAGTGCCGCTAATGCTGCCGCCCGCCGCGTAGCCCTCGGCAGCTTGCTGTTTAAGCTGGTGGGCAGCCTGATTATCCTGCCCTTTATCCACCCGCTGGCGAACCTGATGGACAACCTTCCTCTGCCGAAGGCGGAGCTGGTGATCTATTTCCACGTTTTCTATAACCTGGTGCGCTGCCTGGCGATGGTGCCTTTTGCTGAGCCGATGGCTCGTTTCTGTGAACGACTTATTCAGGATGAACCGGAGCTGGATGCGCGTCTGAAACCGAAGCATCTGGATACGTCCGCGCTGGATACCCCGGCGCTGGCACTGGCGAATGCCGCTCGTGAGACGCTGCGTATAGGCGATGCGATGGAAACCATGCTCGAAGGGCTACAAAAGGTGATGCACGGTGAGCCACGTGAAGAGAAAGAGCTGCGCAGACTGGCGGACGATATCAACGTGCTTTATACCGCCATCAAGCTCTATCTGGCGCGCATTCCGCAGGATGAACTGGCGGAGGAGGAGTCCCGCCGCTGGGCGGAAATTATCGAGATGTCGCTTAACCTGGAACAGGCCTCAGATATTGTTGAGCGTATGGGGAGTGAAATTGCCGATAAATCGCTGGCTGCGCGTCGGGCGTTCTCCATTGAAGGCTTGAAAGAACTCGAAGCACTGCATGAACAGCTTCTCAGTAACCTGAAGCTGGCGATGCTGGTCTTCTTCTCAAGCGACGTGCCGAGCGCACGTCGTTTGCGCCGTAACAAGCATCGTTTCCGCATCCTCAACCGCCGCTATTCACACGCCCACGTTGAGCGTCTACACCAGCAGAATGTGCAGAGTATCGAAACCAGCTCTCTACACCTGGGACTGCTGGGGGATATGAAACGCCTTAACTCGTTGTTCTGTGCGGTAGCGTACAGCGTGATGGAACAGCCGGATGAAGACGACGAGCGGGATGAGTATTAATCTCTGAAAGCGCCTCGCAGATCCTCTCCATGAGGCGTGACCAAACTCCACTGAAAACGTAACGTCACATCCACAGGTCATATGCAGACCTGTGGAGTAAGACAATGTGATTTTTAATGTATAAAATTTTATACAGGGATGTGGTATGCTTTCAGAAAGACCAGCAATGAGGCCCATTGCATGGATGGGGAGTGCCTTCGATGATTTGCTCGGCTTTCCGGAGGAAATCCGACGGGATGCGGGATATCAGCTACACCGATTACAGGCTGGATTAGAGGCGGCGGACTGGAAGCCCATCTCAGAGATCGGCAAAGGCGTTGCAGAGATACGGTTGCGCGGTGACACGGGCGCATACCGAATTATCTATTTGGCTCGTTACGAGGATGCTGTTTACGTACTGCATTGCTTTAAGAAGAAAACGCAGCGGACATCAGGCCATGATAAATACATAGCAAAGGCACGTTTTCAGGCGGTGCTTGATGCTCGGAGAGGGTGAAAATGGGAAGACGCGTTGAAACAAAGATTCGGCATGTGACGGCTTCAGAAACGAACATCTTTGCTGAACTGGGTTTTGAAGAAAGTGAAGCTAAACAGCTACATGAATGTGCCGAGAAAGAGGTTGAGCAGCTGCTTGCCATCAAGCGGCAACTGATGCAGGAAATTTCCTCGTGGATTGCGGAGAATAAACTGCGTCAGGCTGATGCTGCCGCCAGGCTAAACGTCTCTCGTCCCCGAGTGTCTGATGTGGTGAACCTCAAAACCAGTAAGTTCACCCTTGATACGCTGATCATGATGCTGTGCAAACTTGGAAAACCCGTCTCAGTTACCGTCGGCTAATCTTTTTTTTCGGCCCAAACCTAAGGTATATTTCGCCCTTCACAGGAGAAACTATGCTGCCAACTCAATCAACCCGATTAAACAAATACATTAGCGAGAGCGGGATCTGCTCACGTCGCGAGGCTGACCGTTACATTGAACAGGGTAATGTGTTCCTCAACGGCAAACGCGCCACCATTGGTGACCAGGTCGTCCCTGGTGATGTGGTTAAAGTGAATGGTCAGGTCATCGAACCCCGCGATGCCGAAGACCTGGTGTTTATCGCGTTGAATAAACCGGTTGGTATCGTCAGTACCACGGAAGATGGCGAGCGGGACAACATCGTTGATTTCGTGAACCACAGCAGCCGTATCTTCCCGATTGGTCGACTGGATAAAGACTCCCAGGGACTGATTTTCCTCACCAACCACGGCGACCTGGTGAACAAAATTCTACGCGCCGGAAACGACCATGAGAAAGAGTACATCGTCACGGTGAATAAGCCTGTGACGGATGAGTTTATCCGTGGGATGGGGGCGGGCGTGCCAATTCTGGGCACCGTTACGAAGAAGTGTAAGGTGAAGAAAGAAGCACCGTTCGCGTTTCGCATTACGCTGGTCCAGGGTTTAAACCGCCAGATCCGCCGTATGTGTGAGCATTTCGGTTATGAAGTGACGAAGCTGGAACGCACGCGCATCATGAACGTCAGCTTGTCCGGGATCCCACTGGGTGAATGGCGTGATTTAACGGATGACGAGTTGATCGAGCTGTTCAAACTTATTGAGAATTCTTCATCCGAAGCAAAGCCGAAGGCCAAAGCTAAACCTAAAACCCAGGCGATTAAGCGCCCGGTGGTGAAGGCGCCGCAAGCGGAAGAGAAGGGACGAGGCAAACCGGCCAACGGGAAACGCTTTACCCAGCCTGGCCGTAAAAAGAAAGGGCGCTAATCAGCGCCTTCCACGAGTCGATGTGTTGGCAGACCAGGAGAAGGTCGCCTCCGCATCGGGTTTATAAGCCTGCTGCTTTTTCAGTTTGCGGGCTTTTTTCGCCTCAGCCTCACGCTGTGTCATCAATTTATCGATGTACTCTTTTTTAACCTGATTCGTTTCGGCGTTCGTCAGCGTGCGGCCATGTGCGATACGGGCGCGGTCGAGAAGCGTTTTCAGTTCGCGCTGCTCGGCTTCCGTCATGTCTTTCTGGGTCAGTCGTGGTGTAGCCATTGCTGAAGCCTCCTGATGGGGAGGCTTCAGTGTAAAGCAAGCAGCGTAAATTAACTCTGCTTCACCGCATCTTTTTTGGGTTGTTCATCAATCGGCTTACCGGACCAGTAACCCGCCAGCAGCGAACCGGACAGGTTATGCCAGACGGAGAACAGTGCGCCAGGTAGGGCTGCCAGTGGTGAAAAGTAAATCTTACCGAGTGCTGCCGCCAGACCGGAGTTCTGCATTCCCACCTCGATTGCCAGCGTGCGACAAGTGGACTCGTCAAAGCCAAACAGCTTCCCGCCCCAGTAACCACCGAGTAATCCAATGGTGTTATGCAGTACCACCGCGATGATCACCACAAAGCCTACAGAAGCAATGTGTGACGCCGAACCGGCCACCACGGCGCTGATGATCGCCAGAATGCAGACCATCGAAAACGCTGGCAGGTACGGCTCAACGGCTTTCACCACGCGCGGGAAAAGATGGTGAATGACCAGTCCCAGCGCAATCGGGATCACCACGATTTGCAGGATGCTAAGCAGCATGCCCATGACGTCCACCTGAATATGTGCATCCACATACAGGCGCGTTAACAGCGGGGTGGCAATTACGCCAACCAGCGTGGAAACGGAAGAGATAGTGACGGAGAGTGCGACATCACCTTTCGCAAGATAGATCATTACGTTGGATGCTGTACCGCTGGCCACGCTGCCCACCAGTACCATCCCGGCGGAGAGATCGGGCGGCATCTTAAAGGCCATTGCCAGAAGCCACGCGGCGAGCGGCATCACCAGGTAGTGCAGGAATATGCCTGCAGCGACAGGAGCCGGTCGCGACAGCACACGTTTAAAGTCGTCGATTTTCAGGTGTACACCCATGCCGAGCATGATCAGCATCAGCAGAGTGGTGACCCACGGACCAATGCCGGTGAACGTAGTGGGCGTGTAATACGCGACTATGGAGAGCAGCAGCGCCCATAACGGGAACAGCCGTGTGATGGCGGATAACATAGGTATTTCCTTGCGATTGTGTTGTGTTTAGTTATGAAAAAGCCGGGTCTGTGCCCGGCTTATAGGTATTGTTTATCGTGCTAACGAATTTTATTCAAACAAATTCTGATGAAGTTTCTGCACCACCTGCTCCGCCTGATCGGCAGGGACCAGGAAGCAGAGGTTATAGCTGGATGCACCGTAACAAATCATACGGATGTTGAACGGGTCGAGTACGCCGAAGACCTCTTTCCCTACGCCGCAGGCACGCGACAGCTTGTTGCCGATGATGGCAACCAGCGCCAGATTTTCTTCTACTTCCACGCGGCACAGTTCAGAAAGCTCAATCAGCAGTGACTGTGTCAGCAGGGTGTCACCGGTGGAGGTGGAACCGGTAGTATCCAGTGTCAGCGCGATGCTCACTTCGGAGGTGGTGATCAAGTCTACAGAGATGTTATGGCGCGCCAGAATGCCAAACACTTCCGCCAGGAAGCCACGGGAGTGCAGCATATTGTGGCTGTGCAGCGTGACCAGCGTCTGGCGACGGCGCAGAGCCAACGCGCGGAACAGTGGTGGATTTTCTGTTTTCTTGCAGACCAGCGTGCCGCCTGCTTTCGGGTCTTTACTGGAGCCGACGAAGACCGGAATATCGCTGCGTACGGCAGGCAGCAACGTTGCCGGGTGCAGCACCTTCGCGCCGAAGGTGGCCATTTCTGCCGCTTCTTCAAAGGCGATCACATCAATACGTTTAGCTGCAGAAACGACGCGCGGGTCGGTGGTGTAAATGCCCGGAACGTCAGTCCAGATATCCACGCGCGTTGCATGCAGGGCTTCGCCCAACAGTGCGGCGGTGTAGTCGCTGCCGCCACGGCCAAGCGTGGTGGTGCGGCCTTTCGCTTCACTGCCGATAAAGCCCTGGGTGATCACGATACCGTCTGCCAGACGGGGAGCCAGCTGCTGATTGGTCAGCTCCGCAAGCGCTTCAACGTCCGGCTCGGCGCGGCCAAAGCGATCGCTGGTACGCATCACTTTACGCACGTCAAACCACTGCGCCTGAATGTTACGCTCGCGCATGATTTCCACAAACAGCAGAGTCGACATCAGTTCGCCATGGCTGACCAGTTCATCGGTCAGGGCAGTGGAGGTGGCCAGAGAAGCCGCTTCAGCCAGCGTGGTGATATTTTCCAGCAGGCGTTCCACTTCTTCGCGGATGACATTCGGGTTCTGCAGACGTTCAAGGATGTCGAACTGAATTTTGCGCAGTGCATCCAGCTTAACGAAACGCTCGGTCGCTTCCAGTCCTTCAGACAGAGAAACCAGCAGGTTCGTCACGCCAGCAGAGGCAGAAAGCACCACCAGGCGGGTATTCGGATCGGCTAGCACCACATCGGCGCTGCGGTTCATGGCATCGTAATCGGCCACACTGGTGCCGCCAAATTTGGCGACCACAAAACTCGTCATAACAACCTCGTGTCAGGGAATGAATAAAGCGACCTTGGCACAAGAATGAAACGAAAACAGGTGCAGGCGCAAAATACGGCCCTATAAATAAAATGCGGGGGAGGTCCTGTCAATGCCGGGATTATGCGGATTTTTCATGGGGGGGTACCCCTGAGAAACAGGACTTATAACAGGGCCATATTTTATGCTTCATTTTACCCGGTTTTGACCGACATTTCGCCTCCTCAGGAGCGCTCGCCAGCAGCTATACTTTTCGGGTCTTTTCACCTGCGTTTGATGCAGGCCAGGGCAATGGCATAAAAACCATCACAATTTTTATTTGCAGGCGCTACAATCGACCGCAGTCACAATTCTCAAATCAGAAGAGTATTGCTAATGAAAAACATCAACCCAACGCAGACCGCTGCCTGGCAGGCACTACAAAAACATTTTGATGAAATGAAAGACGTCACTATCGCGGAGCTGTTCGCGAAAGATGCCGATCGTTTCAACAAATTCTCCGCGACCTTTGATGACCTGATGCTGGTGGATTTCTCCAAAAACCGCATTACCGAAGAGACGCTGGCGAAACTGCAGGATCTGGCAAAAGAGACTCAGCTTGCCGATGCCATCAAATCCATGTTCTCCGGTGAGAAGATCAACCGCACCGAAGACCGTGCTGTGCTGCACGTGGCGCTGCGTAACCGTAGCAATACGCCAATCATTGTTGACGGCAAAGATGTGATGCCAGAAGTGAACGCGGTGCTGGAAAAGATGAAAGCCTTCTCCGAAGCGATCATCTCTGGTAGCTGGAAAGGCTACACCGGCAAAGCCATCACCGACGTGGTTAACATCGGTATCGGTGGTTCTGACCTCGGCCCATTCATGGTGACCGAAGCACTGCGTCCATATAAAAACCATCTCAACATGCACTTTGTCTCTAACGTCGATGGTACCCACATCGCTGAAGTGCTGAAGAACGTGAACCCGGAAACGACTCTGTTCCTGGTCGCATCTAAAACCTTCACCACTCAGGAAACCATGACCAACGCCCACAGTGCGCGCGACTGGTTCCTGAAGACTGCTGGCGACAACAAGCACGTGGCGAAACACTTCGCGGCGCTGTCCACCAACGGCAAGGCAGTTGGCGAGTTCGGGATTGATACCGCGAACATGTTTGAGTTCTGGGACTGGGTTGGCGGCCGTTACTCTCTGTGGTCTGCAATCGGTCTGTCCATCATCCTGTCTGTCGGCTTCGACAACTTCGTTGAGCTGCTCTCAGGCGCGCATGCGATGGATAAACACTTCTCCAGCACCGCACCAGAGAAAAACCTGCCTGTGCTGCTGGCGCTGATTGGTATCTGGTACAACAATTTCTTCGGCGCTGAAACCGAAGCGATCCTGCCATACGATCAGTACATGCACCGTTTCGCGGCCTACTTCCAGCAGGGCAACATGGAATCCAACGGTAAATACGTTGACCGTAACGGCA
Organism: Pantoea sp. LS15; assembly: GCF_012241585.1. Lineage (NCBI taxonomy): Bacteria > Pseudomonadati > Pseudomonadota > Gammaproteobacteria > Enterobacterales > Erwiniaceae > Pantoea > Pantoea sp. LS15. Next base: position 116,314 of record NZ_JAAVXA010000013.1, on the reverse strand, counting down.
ACGCCGTGGATTACCAGACCGGCCCAATCATCTGGGGTGAGCCAGGCACGAACGGTCAGCACGCGTTCTACCAGCTGATTCACCAGGGCACCAAAATGGTACCGTGCGATTTCATCGCCCCGGCTATCACCCATAACCCACTGTCCGACCACCATCCGAAGTTGCTGTCTAACTTCTTCGCCCAGACCGAAGCGCTGGCATTTGGTAAATCCCGCGAGGTGGTAGAGCAGGAATACCGTGACCAGGGTAAAGATCCGGCAACCCTGGACCACGTTGTGCCGTTCAAAGTGTTCGAAGGCAACCGCCCAACCAACTCCATCCTGCTGCGCGAAATCACGCCGTTCAGTCTGGGAGCGCTGATTGCCCTGTATGAGCACAAGATCTTCACCCAGGGTGCGATCCTGAACATCTTCACCTTTGACCAGTGGGGCGTTGAGTTGGGTAAACAACTGGCGAACCGTATCCTGCCAGAATTGGGTGACGATAAAGCGATTGCCAGCCATGACAGTTCGACAAATGGTTTGATCAACCGTTATAAAGCATGGCGTGCGTAATTAAAATGTCATGAAAAATGCCGGCGACATGCCGGCATTTTTTTATCGGATAATTCCTGATGTCTATTATCTCGCTCAAATTCTTCTACTGAGTTTTATCTGAAAAAAGCCATTAACACGTTAATCTCTGCGGTTTATTTTAGGAGTATACGGATAATTAATTTTATTACCTTTATTTTATCTTATTGATTTTATTTGGTTATATATTAATCTTATTTTTCTTGTATTCCAGTTTTATCCATTAGTCTGAAAACCCTCTCCCTATTTACCCTTACGGCAAACCCTCTGCAGTAGTTGTGTATACTCGAATCCGCCCGAAATTCTTATCGGGCAAATCTCCATTCATTCATTGAAGGGAAATTGTTATGAAGAAAGTACTGTATGGCATTTTTGCCATATCTGCGCTTGCGGCGACATCTGTCTATGCAGCTCCGGTTCAGGTCGGGGAAGCAGCAGGGTCGGCTGCGACGTCTGCGTCTGCGGGGATTTCTACCGCAGCCAGCGCCAGCACCGTAAGTTCAGCCGTGGGTGTCGCGCTGGCGGCAACCGGTGGCGGTGATGGCTCCAATACCGGAACCACGACCACCACAACGACCAGCACCCGGTAATTACGGGTGTTTTAATCATAACCACACTTCGGTGTGGTTATTTCGCCCTTCGGAGAAGAGTCGTGAAGCGACCTGCAATCATCATGATTTGCCTGCTCTTGCAGGCGTGCTCAGCCACCACCAAAGGGCTGGGGAACTCACTGTGGGACAGTATGTTCGGCACACCGGGTGTACATCTGACCGATGATGAACTTCAGAACATGCCGTATGCCAGCCAGTACATGCAGTTAAACGATGGCCCGCAACTGTTTGTGGTGCTCGCTTTCGATGAAAACGGGCAGCAGAAATGGGTGACGCAGGATCAGGCCACCATCGTGACGCAGCATGGACGTCTCGTGAAAACCCTGTTGGGCGGAGACAACCTGCTTGAGGCGAACAATATCGCTGCCGACCCGCTTATCAAACCAAACCAGATCACCGACGGCGCAAGCTGGACGCGCATGATGGGCTGGACCGAGCATAAACAGGTGCGTTACGCCACCGCACGATCCACCTTCCGTTGGGAGGGGACGGACAGTGTCAGCGTGGGAAGCGACAAAACCCAGGTTCGCGTGCTTGATGAAGAAGTGATCACCGACCAGGCCACGTGGCATAACCGCTTCTGGATCGACGATGACGGACAAATCCGTCAGTCCCTGCAGTATCTCGGTGCCGGATTCTTCCCGGTTAAAACTACGCTTATCAAGGCCGCGAAATCATGAAAACACTTATTCGCGTTGCGCTGATCGCCAGTTTTGCCACACCGCTTGCCTGGTCTGCCGGAACGGTGAAGGTCTATACCCCGGACAGCACGCAACCCAAAACACTGACCAACGCCGGACATCTGATCGATCTCGTCGGCCAGCCCAGACTGGCGAACAGCTGGTGGCCTGGCGCGGTGATCGCTGAACGCCAGAAGACCGCTGAAGCGGAACAACAGAACAAGGCGCTCCTCGCCAGGCTGACGGGGTTAGCGGAGCAGGAAGAGGGTGAGGATGCGGCGGCGATTAACAGCGTTCGCCAGCAGCTTCAGGCACAGAAAATCACCGGGCGGTTACCAGTGAACCTCGATCCAGATGACGTGCGCGTGGCGGAGAACGGTAACCCGGCTCTGGAAGGGGAATACACGCTCTGGCTACCTGCACAACCCACTACCATCACCGTCTTTGGTCTTATCAGTCACCCCGGTAAAAAAACCTTTACGCCAGGCCGCGATGTGGCGAGCTATCTCGATGAGCAAAGCCTGTTAAGCGGTGCGGATAACAGCTATGCCTGGGTGGTTTACCCTGACGGGCACACGCAAAAAGCGCCAGTGGCCTACTGGAACAAACGCCATATCGAACCCGCTCCTGGCAGCATCATTTTTGTCGGTTTTGCCGACCATTTCTGGACGAAAGCGTATGACGGGCTTAACGCCGATATCCTTCGCTCCCTGATCCAGCGGATACCGGAATAATGAAAAGAACCTATCTCTACAGCATGCTGGCACTTTGTGTGAGTGCCGCCTGCCATGCAGAAACGTATCCGGCACCCATTGGTCCGTCTCAGTCAGACTTCGGTGGTGTCGGTTTACTGCAAACACCCACCGCGCGTATGGCGCGTGAGGGTGAGTTGAGCCTTAACTATCGTGATAACGATCAATACCGCTACTACTCCGCGTCGGTGCAACTGTTTCCGTGGCTCGAAACCACGCTGCGCTATACCGACGTGCGTACGAAACAGTACAGCAGCGTCGAGGCGTTCTCCGGTGATCAGACCTACAAAGATAAAGCCTTCGACCTCAAAGTACGCCTGTGGGAAGAGAGTTACTGGATGCCGCAGGTCTCCGTCGGCGCAAAAGATATCGGCGGTACCGGTCTGTTTGATGCGGAATACATCGTTGCCAGTAAAGCCTGGGGACCGTTTGATTTCTCACTCGGTCTGGGCTGGGGTTATCTCGGTACCAGCGGCAACGTCAAAAACCCGTTTTGCTCCTACAGCGATAAATATTGCTACCGCGATAATAGCTACCAGAAAGCGGGTTCGATCAACGGCGACCAGATGTTCCACGGACCGGCGTCGCTGTTTGGTGGTGTTGAATACCAGACGCCCTGGCAGCCGTTGCGCCTGAAGCTGGAGTATGAAGGGAATGACTACTCGCAGGATTTCGCAGGCAAGATTGAACAGAAGAGCAAGTTTAACGTCGGCGCCATTTATCGCGTCACCGATTGGGCCGACGTTAACCTCAGCTACGAGCGTGGCAATACCTTCATGTTTGGCTTCACACTGCGCACTAACTTTAACGACATGCGCCCGCACTACAATGATAACGCACGGCCTGCATACCAGCCGGAGCCGCAGGACGCCATCCTGCAGCACTCGGTGGTGGCAAACCAGCTGACGTTGCTGAAATATAATGCTGGCCTGGCGGATCCGAAAATTCAGGTAAAAGGCGATACGCTGTACGTTACCGGCGAGCAGGTGAAATACCGCGACTCGCGTGAAGGGATCGAACGCGCCAACCGGATCGTCATGAACGATCTCCCGGATGGGATCCGCACGATCCGCGTGACGGAGAACCGTCTCAATCTGCCGCAGGTGACGACAGAAACAGACGTCGCCAGCCTCAAGCGCCATCTGGAAGGTGAACCGCTCGGGCATGAAACCGAGCTGGTGCAAAAACGCGTAGAGCCGATCGTGCCAGAAACCACCGAACAGGGCTGGTATATCGACAAATCCCGCTTCGATTTCCATATCGATCCGGTGCTGAATCAGTCCGTCGGTGGGCCAGAGAACTTCTACATGTATCAGTTGGGCGTGATGGCGACAGCGGATCTGTGGCTCACCGACCACCTGCTGACCACCGGTAGCCTGTTTGGCAACATTGCTAACAACTACGACAAGTTCAACTACACCAATCCGCCAAATGACTCGACGCTGCCGCGCGTGCGCACCCGTGTGCGTGAGTATGTACAGAATGATGTCTATGTGAACAACCTGCAGGCCAACTATTTCCAGTACTTCGGCAACGGTTTCTACGGCCAGGTTTACGGTGGGTATCTGGAAACCATGTTCGGCGGGGCGGGGGCGGAAGTGCTGTACCGTCCGGTAGACAGCAACTGGGCATTCGGTATTGATGCCAACTACGTTAAACAGCGTGACTGGCGTAGCGCGCAGGACATGATGAAATTCACCGACTATAGCGTCAAAACGGGCCACCTGACGGCCTACTGGACACCGTCATTTGCTCCTGACGTACTGGTGAAAGCCAGCGTCGGCCAGTACCTGGCAGGCGATAAGGGTGGCACGCTGGATATCTCTAAACACTTCGACAGTGGCGTAGTGGTGGGCGGTTACGCGACGATCACCAACGTCTCCCCGGACGAGTACGGGGAAGGTGACTTCACCAAAGGCGTATACGTGTCGATTCCGCTGGATCTGTTCTCGTCAGGCCCAACCCGCAGCCGTGCGGCAATTGGCTGGACACCGCTGACGCGCGACGGGGGTCAGCAGTTGGGTCGTAAGTTCCAGCTGTATGATATGACCAGTGATAAAAACATTAACTTCCGTTGATACCTGGCCTGCCCGGTGGCACTTCGCCACCGGGCGAATACGCCAAATATAAACAAAAAATATAGATCCCCGTCACATTTTTGCGTTATACAGGAACCTCGCCCTGGAGAATGAGGTGCTGTATGACATCCCTGACTCGCCCGCGCGTTGAGTTTATCTCAACTATCCTCCAGACCGTGCTGAACCTCGGTCTGTTGAGCCTTGGACTGATACTGGTCGTCTTTTTGGGTAAAGAGACGGTGCATCTGGCAGATGTGCTGTTCGCCCCCGAGCAAACCAGCAAATATGCGCTGGTGGAAGGACTGGTGGTCTACTTTCTCTACTTTGAATTTATCGCCCTGATTGTGAAGTACTTTCAGTCCGGCTTTCACTTCCCGCTGCGTTATTTCGTCTACATTGGGATCACCGCGATAGTGCGGCTGATCATCGTCGATCATAAATCCCCGCTCGACGTGCTGATCTACTCGGCGGCGATCCTGCTGCTGGTGATCACCCTCTGGCTGTGTAACTCGAAGCGGCTGAAGCGCGAATAAAAAAATGGCGGCCCGGAGGCCGCCTAACAACAGTCACAAGTTGGGTCAATACAATACGTCTAAAGTTGAGGGTTGCAGTGGCATAACAAAATGAAACTTAACCTTTCACACCGCCCGCCGTCAGGCCATTCACCAGCCAGCGTTGTGCCAGCAGGAATACCACGGTAATCGGGATGGCAGAGAGCACCGCCGCCGCCGCAAAGTCGCCCCACAGGTAGTTTTGCGGGTTGAGGTATTGCTGCATACCGACGGCCAGGGTGTAGCTATTTACATCGCGCAGTAACAGAGAGGCGACGGGTACTTCGGTGATGGCGGCGATAAACGACAGGATAAACACCACTGCCAGGATAGGTACCGACAGCGGCAGCAGAACCAGCCGGAACGCCTGCCACGGGGTTGCACCATCCAGTGCCGCAGCTTCTTCCAGCGAGCCGTCGATGGTTTCGAAATACCCTTTGATGGTCCACACATGCAGTGCGATACCGCCAAGATAGGCGAAGATTACGCCACCGTGGGTGTTCAGGCCGATAAACGGCACATACTGGCCCAGACGGTCAAACAAGGCATACAACGCGACCAGCGACAGTACCGCCGGGAACATCTGGAAAATCAGCATCCCCTTCAGCAGTGAGGCCTTGCCCGGGAACTTCATACGGGCGAAAGCGTACGCACACGTGGTGGAGAGCGTCACGATACCTATCGCAGTGATCCCGGCGATTTTCACCGAGTTCCACAGCCATAACAGCACCGGGAACGGCGGCGGTGTGACGCGACCATCAGCGTGTTCCACGCTGAAGCCCAGCGCGAGCTTCCAGTGCTCCCAGGAGATTTCGTCCGGGATCAGGCTCCCGGTGGCGAAGTTACCCGAACGCAGGGAGATGGCGATGACCATCAGCAGCGGGAACATGATCGCCGCGATAAAAATCAGCAGGCCTAAATGCGTCGCCAGGAGGCGCAGTTTCTGAGATTTGGGTTGTACCATAGCCATGATCGATGCCCTCCTTAGTCAAATTTCATTCGTGTGGCTTTCAGGTTCACAATCGCCAGTGCGCCAACCAGCAGGAAGATCAGGGTGGCAATCGCCGCCGCCAGACCGAAGTCCTGACCGCCGCCGCCTTCAAAGGCGATACGGTAGGTGTAGCTCACGAGCAGGTCGGTATAGCCTGCTGGCGTGGTGGTGCCAAGACGGTCAGGGCCGCCGTTGGTCAACAGTTGAATCAGCACGAAGTTGTTAAAGTTGAAGGCGAAGCTGGCAATCATCAGCGGTGTCAGCGGCTTAATGAGCAGCGGCAGCGTAATCTTAAAGAAGTTCTGGAACGGACCCGCGCCGTCCATCGCCGAGGCTTCGTACAGATCGTCCGGGATAGCCTTCAGCAGCCCCATGCACAGGATCATCATGTACGGATAGCCCAGCCAGGTGTTGACGATGATAATCATCGAACGGGCAGTTGTCGGGTCGCTGAACCAGGCCGGTTTGATACCAAACAGTGCGCTCAACATCATGTTGATTTCACCGAAGCTCTGGTTAAACAGCCCTTTGAAAATCAGAATCGAGATAAACGATGGCACGGCGTACGGCAGAATCAGCAGCACGCGGTAAATCGCTTTGCCTTTCAGGGCTTCCCATTGCACGAGACAGGCCAGAACCATGCCCACGGCCACGGTCAGGATCACGGTCAGAACCGAGAAGACCACCGTCCAGACGAAGATGGCGAAGAACGGTTTCTGAATGCCTTCGTCGGTGAACACGCGAGTAAAGTTGTCCCAGCCGATGGTGACGGTATAGCCAGGGCTGAGCTTATCATCACCCCATTTGCCATCGGCAGTAATGGACTGATAGAAACCAATGTCGTTGTTCGGACGATATTTCACGCCGCTCTGGTTGTTGGTCAGCGTGCCGTCATCCGCCAGCGTGTAGAGAGGCTGCGTGCCGGAGAACTGGCGCAGTGAGCTCATGGTCACTTTGCTTTCGTCTGGCAGTACGGCGGTGAGCTGGGTCAGCGCCTGACGGTTCTGGGTAATGACACGCAGGTTGGCACGTTCACCTTCCGGCAGCGCTACGGCCTCTTTTAAGGCCAGCTTCTGCTCGCCGCCAAATTTGAACGCGTCGGAGACATAGTATTTGCTGCTTGCTTCGTCAGTAAGTGCTAACTTCCACTCGTTACCCGCAGGATACAGGCCGAAGTTAAAGGTCTTGCCTGCCTGATAGGAGCGATCCAGAAGCACCTGCGTTGCGCGTTCTTGAGCCAGCTGGTTGGTACTGCTGTAGTTGGTAAACGCAATGGCGATAGTACAAATCAGTGGGAAGAGAACAAACAGCCCCATCCCGGCCACGCCCGGGTAGACATAACGCCAGGCATAGGCTTTACGGTTGGCGAAAATATACAGGCCAGCAGAGCTTAAAATCAGCGTCATGATGGCAAACAGATATTCCCCTTGTACGTACATTAAAACAACAAGGTAACCCACCAGCAGACACAGCAGACCCATCACTGACCATTTCAGCGCGTCGCTTTGCCACCAGTGTTTCTTTTTAATGACATCCATGGGGTTTTTCCTCTACAACGTTTGATCTTTTCTCCCTCTCCTGGGGGAGAGGGAGAGGGGACTACGGCATTACTTAGTAATACGACCCTGCGCATCTTTCAGCGCGGCATCAACAGTCTGACGACCGCTTGCCGCATTGATGACCGCAGTACGGGTGGCGTACCAGAACGCTGCCATTTGCGGGATGTTCGGCATGATTTCGCCTTTCTGGGCGTTATCCATGGTGGCCGCAATACGTGGGTCTTTTGCCAGATGATCCTGGAAGGATTTCAGCGCAACGGCACCCAGCGGTTTGTCCTTGTTCACTTCATCCAGACCCTGATCGGTCAGCAGGTAGTTTTCCAGGAACTCTTTCGCCAGCTCTTTGTTCGGGCTTGCCGCGTTGATACCCGCGCTCAGCACACCAACGAACGGTTTAGACGGCTTGCCTTTGAAGGTTGGCAGCAGCGTCACGCCGTAGTTGATTTTGCTCTTGTCGATGTTGGTCCAGGCCCACGGACCGTTGATGGTCATCGCGGTTTCGCCTTTGTTGAACGCCGCTTCTGCGATGGAGTAATCGGTATCCGCGTTCATATGTTTGTTTTTGATGAGGTCAACCAGGAAGGTCAGACCCGCTTTCGCGCCAGCGTTGTCCACGCCCACGTCTTTCACGTCATATTTGCCGTTTTCAAACTTGAACGCATAACCGCCATCGGCGGCAATCAGCGGCCAGGTGAAGTACGGTTCCTGCAGGTTGAACATCAGCGCGCTCTTACCTTTCGCTTTCAGCTCTTTATCCAGTTTCGGGATCTCTTCCCAGGTTTTCGGTGGGTTAGGTACCAGGTCTTTGTTGTAAATCAGAGACAGGGCTTCAACCGCGATTGGGTAAGCAATCAGCTTGCCGTTATAGCGAACGGCGTCCCAGGTGAACGGGAACAGTTTGTCCTGGAAGGCTTTGTCCGGCGTGACTTCTGCCAGCAGACCAGACTGGGCGTAACCACCGAAACGGTCATGCGCCCAGAAGATGATGTCCGGGCCGTCACCGGTTGCTGCAACCTGCGGGAATTTCTCTTCCAGCTTATCCGGGTGTTCTACGGTTACTTTGATACCGGTGTCTTTCTCGAATTTTTTACCCACTTCGGCCAGGCCGTTATAGCCCTTATCGCCGTTAATCCAGATTACCAGCTTACCTTCTTCAATTTTGGCGAGAGCCGGTGCGGAAATCATCATTGCTGCAAGGGCGGACAATGCGAAAACACGTGCGCCAGTCTTGATCTTCATATCTGCCATCCTTTTTTGGTGATGTGCTCGTGGATACAATGAGGTGGTTCAACGTGACTCAGTCTCCTTATTTGACATCCTCTTTCCATCCTCCCAACTCCTACGCCCCACCCCCGGTTTGTGTGATCTTCGTTACATAAATTTAAGTTATGAGTGCTGGCGCACATAAAAACACACTGAATTTTGCAGGTGGCTTCACGAATTTCGCCTCAGCCCTCCAGCCGCGGTCGCAGAGCCTGCTCTCTCATCCTCCCGCCTCCTCCCCCATAAAAAAGCCGGGGGGTGGAGGATTCGGGAAAGTAATGGATACCCCATAGTGAACTTATCTTGAATGTTTCTGTCGGTGACAGGTTGTAACGAAGGGAGAAGGGCATGGCGAGCGTACAGCTGCGTAATGTAACGAAAGCCTGGGGTGACGTTGTGGTGTCGAAAGACATCAATCTGGACATCCACGAAGGTGAATTCGTGGTATTTGTCGGCCCATCAGGCTGCGGTAAATCTACTCTGCTGCGTATGATTGCCGGTCTTGAAACTATCACCAGTGGCGATTTGTTTATTGGTGACACCCGTATGAACGACATCCCGCCTGCCGAACGTGGCGTAGGCATGGTGTTCCAGTCTTATGCGCTTTACCCCCATCTGTCTGTTGCCGAAAACATGTCCTTTGGCCTGAAACTGGCGGGTGCGAAGAAAGACGTGATTAACCAGCGCGTCACGCAGGTGGCGGAAGTGTTACAGCTGGCGCACCTGCTTGAGCGTAAACCGAAAGCGCTTTCCGGTGGTCAGCGTCAGCGTGTGGCGATTGGCCGTACGCTGGTGGCGGAACCGCGTGTGTTCCTGCTCGATGAACCCCTTTCTAACCTGGATGCCGCTCTGCGTGTCCAGATGCGTATTGAAATCTCCCGTCTGCACAAACGTCTTGGCCGCACGATGATTTACGTCACCCACGATCAGGTCGAAGCGATGACGCTGGCCGACAAAATTGTGGTGCTGGACGCCGGTCGCGTGGCGCAGGTGGGCAAACCGCTGGAACTTTATCACTACCCGGCAGACCGCTTTGTTGCGGGCTTCATTGGCTCGCCAAAGATGAACTTCCTGCCCGTCAAAGTGACCGCGACAGCTATTGAACAGGTACAGGTGGAGCTGCCAAACCGCCAGCAAGTCTGGCTGCCTGTTGACAGCGCCAACGTACAGGTAGGGGCAAACATGTCTCTCGGTATTCGTCCTGAGCACCTGCTGCCGAGCCACATCGCTGATGTGACGCTGGAAGGTGAAGTTCAGGTCGTCGAACAGCTTGGTCACGAAACACAGATTCATATCCAGATCCCCGCCATCCGTCAAAACCTGGTCTACCGCCAGAATGACGTGGTGTTGGTAGAAGAGGGTGCCACATTCGCTATCGGCTTGCCGCCAGAGCGTTGCCATCTGTTCCGTGAGGATGGCACTGCATGTCGTCGGTTGCACAAAGAGCCAGGCGTTTAAGCAATCCCAAAAGAAGACACGAAACCGACAGGTGAAGTGTTCAAAGAAAAGCAATGATCTCAGGAGATAGAATGATGATTACTCTGCGCAAACAAGTCCCTCTGGCAATCGCCATTGCGGCAGGCATCCTGTCTGCCCAGGCGGGTGCTGTGGACTTTAAAGGTTATGCTCGTTCCGGCATTGGCTGGACCGGGAGTGGCGGTGAGCAACAGTGTTTCCAGGCAACCGGTGCACAAAGTAAATACCGTCTCGGTAACGAATGTGAAACCTATGCGGAATTGAAACTGGGCCAGGAAGTGTGGAAAGAAGGCGATAAGAGCTTCTATTTCGACACCAACGTTGCGTATTCCGTCTCTCAGCAGAACGACTGGGAATCTACCAGCCCGGCCTTCCGTGAAGCTAACGTGCAGGGTAAAAACCTGATTGAATGGCTGCCAGGCTCCACTATCTGGGCCGGTAAGCGCTTCTATCAGCGTCATGACGTTCACATGATCGACTTCTACTACTGGGATATTTCGGGTCCTGGTGCGGGTATCGAAAACATCGACATGGGCTTCGGTAAACTGTCTCTGGCAGCCACCCGTTCTTCTGAGTCTGGCGGTTCAGCGACCTTCGCCGATCGTGATGCGAACGGTGACCGTATTTATGACAACGTTGTACCAAACGACGTCTTCGACGTTCGTTTAGCGGGCATGGAAATCAACCCAGGCGGTACGCTGGAACTGGGTGTTGATTACGGTCATACCAACATTCCTGATGACTACTACCTGCAGCCAGGTGCCTCTAAAGATGGCTGGATGTTCACTGCTGAACACACCCAGAGCATGATGAAGGGCTTCAACAAGTTCGTTCTGCAGTACGCGACGGACTCTATGACCTCTAACGGTAAAGGCATTCCACAGGGCGGCAGCGTTGATAACGACGGCTCCATGTGGCGTGTGCTGGACCACGGTGCAATTACCCTGGCAGACCGTTGGGACCTGATGTACGTCGGTATGTACCAGAACATCGATCGTGACAACAACAACGGTACCGAGTGGTGGACTGTAGGTGTTCGTCCGATGTTCAAATGGACGCCAATCATGAGCACCCTGCTGGAAGTAGGCTACGACAACGTCAAATCTCAGAAAACTGACGAGAAAAACAGCCAGTACAAAATCACCCTGGCACAGCAATGGCAGGCTGGCGACAGCATCTGGTCTCGTCCGGCTATCCGTGTCTTTGCAACCTATGCGAAGTGGGATGAGAAATGGGGCTACGCGAATAATGGCGATACAGGCTACACCTCTGGCGTAGCGTATAGCGATACTTCTGCGAAAACCTTCAGCCGTGGCGACGACGATGAGTGGACCTTCGGTGCCCAGATGGAAATCTGGTGGTAATTCGTTAGACCTGACGTAATGACCTAAAAGAGGGGCGCAGGCCCCTCTATCCTTAGGGTGCTGCGCGCTATTGCCTGGCCACCGCAGTGCTCACGCTATCAGAGGTAATAACAATGAAAATGAAGAAAAGTCTCGTCGCGCTGTGCCTCTCTGCGGGGCTGATGGCCTGTGTTCCGGCGGTCTCCTTTGCAGACGTGAATTTCGTACCACAAAATACCAGCGCTGCGCCGGCTATCCCGGCGGCGGCGCTCCAGCAACTGACCTGGACGCCAGTTGATCAATCCAAAATGCAGTCGACACAGCTTTCTACGGGCGGTCAGCAACTGAACGTGCCGGGGATCACCGGGCCGGTTGCCGCCTACAGCGTGCCGGCCAACATTGGTGAGCTAACCCTGACGCTGACCAGCGAAGTGAACAAGCAAACCAGCGTCTTCGCGCCTAACGTACTGATTCTGGATCAGAACCTGACGCCATCTGCTTTCTTCCCAAGCGAATATTTTAGTTACCAGGAACCAGGCGTGATGAGCGCCGACCGTCTGGAAGGCAAAATGCGCCTGACGCCTGCCCTGGGTCAGCAGAAGATTTATGTTCTGGTTTTCACGACCGAAAAAGATCTGCAGCAGACCACTAAGCTTATCGATCCGGCAAAAGCCTATGCGAAAGGCACCGGCAACTCGGTTCCGGATATTCCGGATCCATTAGCGCGTCACGTCACCGACGGTTTGCTTAAGCTGAAAGTCTCAACAAACAATGCATCCAGCGTGCTGGTTGGCCCACTGTTTGGCTCTTCCGGTACTGGCCCTGTCACAGTAGGCAATACAGCCGCGCCTGTGTATGCCGCTCCAGCCGCCACAGCCGCTGCCGCACCGGTAGCCGCCGCTGCACCAGCCCCATCGAAGAAAGCTGAACCGGTACTGAACGACACCGAAGAGTACTTCAACAACGCCATTAAGCAGGCGGTGAAGCGCGGCGATGTCGATAAAGCGCTGAAACTGCTTGATGAAGCCGAACGTTTAGGTTCAACCACTGCCCGTTCCACCTTTATCAGCAGTGTAAAAGGCAAGGGGTAACCGTTTCCCCACAGTGCTGATTTGTTAGTAGTTTGGTGCGCCTGAGTGGGCGCACTTTTTTTGGTATTCTCCGGGCTGTTGCGCTCTTGTTGCGATAGTGATCGTTAAATAACGTTTGGCCGCCCTCAATCTGCTTTTCTGCGATACAATGCCATCACGTTATGTATCGGAGAGTCTGGCATGTCACACCCTGCGCTAACGCAACTGCGTGCGCTGCGCTATTTCGACCAAATACCTGCGCTTGATCCGCAGCAACTGGACTGGTTGCTGCTGGAAGATTCCATGACGAAACGTTTTGAACAACAGGGTAAAACGGTCACGGTGACCCTGATTCAGGAAGGGTTTGTCTCTGGCGATGAGATTGCTGCCGAGCTGCCGCTATTGCCGCAAGAGCCACGTTACTGGCTGCGTGAAATTTTACTCTGCGCTGATGGCGAGCCATGGCTTGCCGGGCGGACGGTGGTGCCCGAATCCACCCTTTCCGGGCCCGAGCTGGCGCTGCAACGGTTGGGTAAAACGCCTCTGGGGCGTTACCTTTTCACCTCGTCTGAGCTTACCCGGGATTTTATTGAGATTGGTCGTGATGCCGAACTGTGGGGGCGTCGTTCCCGCCTTCGCCTGAGCGGTAAACCGTTAATACTGACGGAGCTTTTTTTACCGGCATCGCCGTTGTACTAAGAGGAAGAAAAAATGGAGTGGAGCCTGACGCAGAATAAGCTGTTGGCCTATCACCGCTTAATGCGTACCGATAAACCGATTGGCGCGTTACTGTTGCTGTGGCCGACCTTATGGGCGCTGTGGGTCGCGACGCCGGGCGTGCCACCGCTGTGGATCCTGGGGGTGTTTGTTGCCGGTGTCTGGCTGATGCGCGCGGCGGGCTGCGTGGTCAATGACTATGCCGATCGTAAATTCGACGGGCATGTAAAACGTACTGCCGGTCGTCCGTTACCCAGCGGGCAAGTCACCGGGAAAGAAGCGCGGGTGTTGTTTATTATTCTGGTGCTGCTCTCTTTTCTGCTGGTGTTAACCCTCAACACCATGACCATTCTGCTTTCCGTTGCGGCGCTGGCCCTGGCCTGGGTTTATCCGTTTATGAAACGCTACACCCATCTGCCTCAGGTGGTGCTGGGGGCGGCATTTGGCTGGTCGATTCCGATGGCGTTTGCGGCAGTTAGTGAGTCCTTACCACTAAGCTGCTGGCTGATGTTCCTGGCGAATATTCTCTGGGCTGTGGCATATGACACGCAATACGCGATGGTAGACCGCGACGATGACCTGAAAATTGGCATTAAATCCACCGCCATCCTCTTTGGTCGTCAGGACAAGCTGATTATCGGTATCCTGCAGGTTGCAGTACTGGCACTGATGGTCGCGATTGGTCGCATGAACGGACTGAACTGGGAGTTTTACTGGTCCGTGCTGGTGGCGGGCTTGCTGTTTGCGTACCAGCAAAAGTTGATTGCGAAGCGCGAGCGTGAAGCCTGCTTCAAGGCGTTTATGAATAATAACTACGTCGGTCTGGTGCTGTTTTTAGGCCTGGCGATGAGTTATTTCTTATAAAAAAGTCGGGTGGCGGCTTCGCCTTACCCGACCTACGAGTTAGCAGGACATGTAGGCCCGGTAAGCGTTAGCGCCACCGGGCTTTTTTTACCGGCGACGCAGCAGCCGAAGCGCGTTCGCCGTCACCAGCACCGTTGCCCCGGTATCAGCCAGCACCGCCAGCCACAATCCGGTCATGCCGAGCAGGGTCGTCACCAGGAAAATTCCTTTCAGCCCCAGCGCGATGCCGATGTTCTGACGGATATTGGCCCGCGTCGCACGTGCCAGCCCGATCATCTGCGCCAGCCCGGTCAGGCGGTTGTGAGTCAGTGCCGCGTCAGCCGTTTCAAGCGCCACGTCGGTACCGCTGCCCATCGCAATACCAATGGTCGATGCCTTCATCGCCGGGGCATCGTTAATACCGTCACCGACCATCGCCAGTGGCGCGTGAGCGTTCAGCTCCGTCACCGCGCTGACTTTATCCGCAGGTAACAACCCGGCTTTAAATTCCAGCCCCAGTTCACCGGCAATTGCGGCTGCCGCACGAGGGTTATCGCCTGTAAGAATAACGCCCTGTACCCCCAGTTGATGCAGCGCCGCCACGGCTTCTTTTGCGTCATCACGCAGGGTATCGCGCAATGCCAGCATTCCTTTCGTCACACCGTCCTGCATGACGACAACGACCGTTTGCCCGGCTTGTTCTAACGCCTCAACCTCTGGAGTAGAAGACTTGCCAGCCGCGACAATCAGCACCTTTTTGCCGTCGACGACGGCCTCAATGCCTGAGCCCATCAGTGCCCGCTGGGCAGTTGCCGCAGGGATGGTGAGTTCACGCGCCTTCGCTTCACGCACAATCGCCTGCGCCAGCGGGTGGGTTGAACCTTGCTCTACGGCAGCGGCCAATGTCAGCAGTTCGTTTTCACTGATTTCCTGCGGATAAACACCGGTCACCTGCGGTTTACCTACGGTCAGCGTACCGGTTTTATCGAAGGCAATGTGCTGAACCTGGCTTAGCTGTTCCAGGGCGGCTCCGCCTTTGATCAGCGCTCCGCGACGTGCCGCCGCCGCCAGTCCGGACGTGATGGCCGCCGGGGTGGAGATCACCAGCGCACACGGACAACCAATCAACAGCAGCGTCAGACCTTTATAAATCCAGCCTTCCCACGGAGCGCCGAAGAACAGCGGTGGAACGACAGTGACCAGCAGGGCAACCAGCATGATGGCGGGGGTGTAAATCCTGCTGAAGCGATCGATAAACCGCTCAACTGGCGCGCGACGCTCTTCGGCTTCCTCAATCAGCTTCAGAATACGGTCGATGGCGCTGTCACCGGGTTCGGAAAGCACTGTCAGTTGCACCAGACGATCAACACTGGTGGCACCCGCAGGCACTTTTTCACCGGTTGTGCGTTCAACCGGAATGGATTCTCCGGTGAGGGCGCTTTCGTCGAAGCTTGCTGTTGCGGTGAGCAACTCACCGTCTGCAGGCAGACGCCCGCCTGCGGCGACTTCAATTACATCGCCCGGGCGCAGTGTGTTGATGGCGACGGTTTCCCGGTTGCCGTTGATCACGCGTGTGGCGGTTTCAGGTTTCAGCGCCATTAGCGCGCTGACTCCTTTACGCGCGCGGCTGGCGGCCCAGCCCTCAAGACGTTCACCGATTAAGAACAGCAGCAGTACCATCGCCGCTTCTGCTGTCGCACCAATAAACAGTGCACCAATAGCGGCCACGCTCATCAGCGTTTCGATGGCAAACCAGCTTCCGCTTTTCATCAGCCGCAATGCCTGGCGGGCAATCGGGTACAGCCCAACCAGCGTGGTGGCGATGAATGCCAGATTGCCGAACGGATGGTTAATCTGTTCCAGACCCCAGCTCAGGGCCATCATGATGATGAGGGTAATAAGCGGCAGATTTTCTCGCAGGGAAGAGGTTTTTTCTGCAGGCGCATTTTCGCTACGCAGACTGTAACCCGCCTGACTTACGGCAGCTTCAACCTGTTTGCTAACGTCGTTATCCGCGCTAACCAGCAGCTTTTCAGTGGCAAACAGAACCTGGACATGACTCACTCCCGGCACCTGTTTTACCGCGTTTTCAACTTTACGGGCACAGGCGGCGCAGTCCATACCGTTGACGACCCAACTGTAGCGGTTGCCGTTTTCAGGGAGTATTTCGGTTTGTGTTTCGCACACACCTTCGCAGCAGCAGTCGTCCTTCGGCGGAACCGGACTGAGCTTAAGTGCTGAGAATTGTGGGACTTTTTTTGGCGTTTCTGGAGTCGACATGGCAGTCTCCGGCAATGATAATTTTCTCATTAACCGCAGCATACACTCTGGAGTCGACTCCAGAGTCAAGGCTTATTTAAATATACAGCGAGCGCACAATCAGGAAGTGTCCGGCAAAGTAGCAGGCGGCGGCAATCGCGTTATCCGCCCGGAAACGACGGCGATAGTGGCTGCCCAGCCACACGATATTCCCGAGTAACAGCAATGCTGCACCGAAGAACGCCGACATCGCCGGTGCCGTTGGGCGGAAGAACCATAGTTCGCCTGCCAGCCATACCATCACCAGTGTCATGGCGATAAAGGTGCAGACTGGCAAACGCATCTCTTCCAGACGCGACCAGATCACCGCGATAAGCAGTGCGCCAATCACCAGCAGCACCAGCGGCAGCGGCCAGAAGAATGACAGCGTCATCTGGCTGGCAAAATAGATGGTATACAGCAGATGCGACAGGAAAAATGCCCCCACGGCATACAGCAGACGCTGACGTGGCAGCAGGGTTAAGGCATCGCCAATCAGGGAAGCACACAGCCCGGCGAGGACCAGATAGCTTATGGCGTTAAACATCGGCGCTTGCCAGGCAAGCAGCAGAAGCAGCAACAGCGTGACCGGTTTAAACAACCAGCGCTGCCAGGTGGGACCGCGGTACGACGCATCGACATAAAGCCATGCGGAAAAACAGACAGCGATAAATGACCAAAGCATATTAACTCCCTGTATCTGTTAAGGCTGAATAATCAGTTTCTGATCCAGTGTAGTGATGCGGGCGGGCGTTTGGCAATGGCGGGGAAGGCAGGGTATCCTGAATTCCGCATAATCTGATGGGATTTTAGAATGAGCAAGATGCCGCTGTTTTTCATTATCGTGGTGGCGATTATCGTCATTGCCGCCTCGTTCCGTTTCGTGCAACAGCGCCGCGAGAAGGCGGATAACGATGCTGCACCGCTGCTGCAAAAGCGCGTAGTAGTGACGAACAAACGCGAAAAACCGCTTAACGACCGCCGTTCACGCCAGCAGCAGGTGACGCCAGCAGGTACGACAATGCGCTATGAAGCGAGCTTTAAGCCGGAAACCGGCGGGCTGGAGATGACCTTCCGCCTGGAGGCGCAGCAGTACCATCAGTTGACGGTGGGGGAGAAAGGGATGCTGAGTTATAAAGGGTCCCGATTTGAAGGTTTTACGCCTGAATAATGCTCGATCGGTTCCCTCTCCCTTGGGGAGAGGGTTAGGGTGAGGGCATCAGGCCGCTTACTTCTTCACCTGCGCCTTAAATTTCTTCATCCACACCAGCAGTTCAAACACGCCGAAAATAAACACGCGCAGCTGTTGCCAGCCGGTCATCTGCGGGCCATCTTTTGGCAGACCGTTTTTCAGCATTACCATCTGCAGGGCGTGCATAAACGATGTGAAAACCAGCGCAACGTTCACAAAAATATTCATTGGGCGCGGGAACGGGTGCACCAGGTTGAGAAGTAGAAACGCCCAGACGCCCAGCATCAACAAACGTCCCAGATTAATCAGTACCGGCATCGGATCCTCCTTGTGACTGACGATGATACAGACGATAAGCGACCTGACCTGCAACTTTTTCACGGTGCAGATCCCAGTGAGCGGGAACTGGCGGTAAACCGTTTTCCACTTCACTTTCAACGTAAATTAATGCGTCATCTGCCAGCCAGCCATTTTGCTCCAGCAGGGATAACGTCTCTTCCAGCAGTCCCTTACGGAACGGCGGGTCGACAAACACCACGTTATGCGGCGTGCCTTTCTGCGCAAGAAAACTCAGTGTGTTGGTGTTCACGACTTTAGCGTTGGTAGCTTTTAGCGTCGCCAGATTTTGCTGCAGCGTCTGCGCCACACCGCGCTCCATCTCCAGCAGCGTGGCGCTGGCGGCATAGCGTGACAGCGCTTCCAGCCCGAGTGCGCCGCTTCCGGCGAAACAGTCCAGACAGTGGGCGTCTACCATGGACGGAGCCAGCCAGTTAAACAGCGTCTCGCGTACGCGGTCGGTAGTAGGGCGTAAACCGGGGCTGTCCGGCACCGGTAATTTCCGGCCTCGCCACTGACCGCCGATAATACGAATTTGACCGGCCGGGGCGCGGTTGGGTTTCTTCATCTCAGGAAAGCTCTGTTAACAATTGGCCTGCGATTGCGGGCGGTGATGTCAATTAAGTAAAGTGTTAGACTATTTCATCATTTTTTTAGCTTCCATGTATATAGCGCCGCGAGGAGTGTAGTCGCAGATGGCAAAACAAAAAAAACGTGGCTTCTTTTCCTGGCTGGGCTTCGGTGAAAAAGAGCAAGAAACAGAACAGAAAACCGAAGAGCAACAAGCCGTTGAAGAGCAGTCGCAGCCTGAAACGCCTGTAGAAACCGCCGCGGTTGTCGAAGCGGAAGAGACGGTGCACAGCAAAGAAGAGATTGCATCTTTCGCTGAAGAGGTGGTTGAGGTCACTGAACAGGTTCAGGAGAGTGAGAAGCCAGAACCGGTTGTCGCCGAAGATATTCCCGAAGCGCCTCAGGCCATCATCGAACACGAAGAACTGCCGCTGCCGGAAGAGGTGAAAGCCGAAGCCGTTTCTGCCGAAGAGTGGCAGGCCGAAGCGGAAACCGTTGAAATTGTTGAGGCGGTGGAAGAAGAAGCCGAAAACGAACCTGAGCTGACCGACGAAGAGCTGGAAGCGCAGGCGCTGGCAGCAGAAGCGGCTGAAGAAGCGGTTATCGTGGTGCCAGTGGAAGAGCAGGCCGAAGAGGAGATCATTCAGGAACAGGAAAAACCGACCAAAGAAGGTTTCTTCGCTCGCCTGAAACGCAGCCTGCTTAAAACCAAAGAAAACTTAGGTTCCGGATTTATCAGTCTTTTCCGCGGCAAGAAGATCGACGACGATCTGTTTGAAGAGCTGGAAGAGCAACTGTTGATCGCCGACGTCGGTGTGGAAACCACCCGTAAGATCATCACCAACCTGACCGAAGGGGCGAGCCGCAAACAACTGCGCGACGCCGAAGCGCTGTATGGCCTTCTGAAAGATGAGATGGGTGAAATTCTCGCAAAAGTTGACGAACCGCTTAATATTGAAGGCAAAACGCCATTTGTTATTCTGATGGTTGGCGTGAACGGCGTGGGTAAAACCACCACCATCGGCAAGCTGGCACGTCAGTTCGAGCAGCAGGGTAAATCGGTGATGCTGGCGGCGGGCGATACCTTCCGTGCGGCAGCGGTTGAGCAGCTCCAGGTCTGGGGCCAGCGCAATAACATCCCGGTGATTGCTCAGCATACCGGCGCGGATTCCGCTTCCGTTATTTTTGACGCCATCCAGGCGGCGAAGGCGCGCAACGTGGATGTACTGATTGCCGATACCGCAGGGCGTTTGCAGAACAAATCGCACCTGATGGAAGAGTTGAAGAAAATCGTCCGTGTGATGAAAAAACTGGACGAAGAAGCTCCGCATGAAATTATGCTGACCATTGATGCCAGCACCGGACAGAATGCCATTAGTCAGGCAAAACTGTTCCATGAAGCGGTAGGACTGACGGGGATCACGCTGACCAAACTGGACGGCACCGCCAAAGGTGGGGTGATCTTCTCCGTGGCCGATCAGTTCGGCATTCCTATCCGTTACATCGGTGTGGGCGAGCGTATTGAAGATTTACGTCCGTTTAAGGCGGACGACTTTATTGAGGCACTATTTGCCCGAGAGGACTAACAATGATTCGCTTTGAACACGTCAGCAAGGCCTATCTCGGTGGGAGACAAGCGTTGCAGGGGGTGACATTCCACCTGCAACCGGGCGAGATGGCATTCCTGACCGGCCATTCCGGCGCGGGGAAAAGTACCCTGCTCAAGCTTATCTGTGGGATCGAACGGCCAAGTGCCGGGAAAATCTTTTTCGGCGGCCATGAGATAAGCCGCCTGAAAAATCGCGAAGTGCCGTTTCTGCGTCGTCAGATCGGCATGATTTTCCAGGACCACCACCTGCTGATGGATCGCACCGTTTTCGATAACGTGGCTATTCCGCTGATTATTGCCGGTGCCAGCTATGATGATATCCGCCGTCGCGTCTCTGCAGCGCTGGATAAGGTCGGGCTGCTGGACAAAGCGAAGAACTTCCCGATCCAGCTCTCCGGCGGTGAACAGCAGCGCGTGGGCATTGCCCGTGCGGTGGTGAACAAGCCTGCGGTGCTGCTGGCGGATGAACCGACCGGTAACCTGGACGACGCCCTGTCAGAAGGGATTTTGCGTCTGTTTGAGGAATTTAACCGCGTAGGGGTGACGGTTTTGATGGCGACGCACGATATCGGGCTTATTTCCCGTCGTTCGTACCGCATGCTGACCCTGAGCGACGGTCATTTGCACGGAGGCCATGGTGAATAAGCGTGATGCAATAAACCAGATTCGACAGTTCGGAAACCGGTTTGACCGTTTCCGTAAGTCGCAGGGCGGTGGTGATGGCAATCGTAATGCGCCAAAGCGCCAGAAAGCTGCGCCAAAACCAGCCTCCCGCAAAACCAACGTGTTTAACGAGCAAGTGCGTTATGCCTTCCACGGCGCGCTGCAGGACCTGAAAAGCAAACCGCTGGCGACGTTCCTGACGGTGATGGTGATTGCCATCTCCCTGACGCTGCCAAGTGTCTGCTATATGGTCTATAAAAACGTCAACCAGGCGGCCTCGCAGTACTATCCGTCCCCGCAGATCACGGTTTATCTGGATAAAGCCCTCGACGATAACGCGGCGGCGCAGGTGGTCGGGCAAATTCAGGCCGAGCAGGGTGTGGAGAAGGTCAACTATCTCTCTCGTGAAGATGCGCTGGGCGAGTTCCGTAACTGGTCTGGTTTTGGTGGCGCGCTGGATATGCTCGAAGAGAACCCATTACCTGCTGTGGCGGTGGTGATCCCGAAGCTGGATTTCCAGGGGACCGATTCGCTTAACACTCTGCGCGATCGCATCACACGCATTAAAGGCATTGATGAAGTGCGTATGGATGACAGCTGGTTTGCACGCCTCTCTGCCCTGACCGGGCTGGTGGGACGTGTGGCAGCGATGATTGGCGTGCTGATGGTGGCAGCAGTCTTCCTCGTCATCGGGAACAGTGTACGCCTGAGCATTTTTGCCCGTCGCGATACCATCAATGTGCAGAAACTGATTGGTGCGACGGATGGTTTCATCCTTCGTCCGTTCCTCTATGGCGGCGCACTGCTCGGTTTTTCCGGCGCATTTCTTTCACTGATACTGTCAGAAATTTTGGTGATGCGACTGTCATCGGCAGTCACAGAAGTGGCACAGGTTTTTGGGACGAAGTTTGATATCAGTGGTTTAGGGTTCGATGAGTGCCTGTTACTACTGCTGGTTTGCTCCATGATCGGCTGGGTTGCTGCATGGCTGGCGACGGTGCAACATTTACGTCACTTTACTCCCGATTAATAAAAGCGTGATATAATCTTTCCCTGCACCGAGATGTTCGCTCTGCAGGGAAAGCGTCCCTGTTGTCTCTTCCCCTGTTATCATCTTCATGTCACATTTTGTGCGTAATTTATTCACCGTTGCACCTGGAACTTGTGGATAAAATCACTGTCTGATACAAGAGTGAATGCTAATCTCGTTGCTCAAACGCTTTGGCATGGTTGTTGCCTGATGGGGATAACCTGGACCAGAAGAAACATTGAGAGGAATGAATGACCAAAGAAATGCAAACTTTAGCTTTAGCCCCTGTTGGTAACCTGGAGTCTTACATCCGGGCTGCGAACACCTGGCCGATGTTAACGGCCGAGGAAGAAAAGGAGCTTGCTGAAAAGCTGCATTACCAGGGCGATCTGGAAGCAGCTAAGACGCTGATCCTGTCTCACCTGCGCTTTGTTGTTCACGTTGCTCGTAATTATGCGGGCTACGGCCTGCCGCAGGCGGACTTGATTCAGGAAGGTAACATCGGTCTGATGAAGGCTGTGCGTCGCTTTAACCCGGAAGTGGGTGTGCGACTGGTCTCCTTCGCCGTACACTGGATCAAAGCAGAGATTCACGAATACGTTCTGCGTAACTGGCGTATTGTGAAAGTCGCCACGACAAAAGCGCAACGCAAACTGTTCTTTAACCTGCGTAAAACCAAGCAGCGTCTGGGCTGGTTCAATCAGGATGAAGTTGAAATGGTGGCGCGCGAGCTGGGCGTATCCAGCAGAGATGTGCGTGAGATGGAATCCCGTATGGCCGCGCAGGACATGACCTTTGATATGTCCTCTGACGACGACGCATCTGACAGCCAGCCGATGGCACCGGTACTGTATCTGCAGGATAAAACCTCTAACTTTGCTGACGGCATTGAAGAGGATAACTGGGAAGATCAGGCCGCGAACAAGCTGACTCATGCAATGGAAGGTCTTGACGAACGTAGCCAGGACATTATCCGCGCCCGCTGGCTGGACGAAGATAACAAGTCCACGCTGCAGGAACTGGCCGACCGCTACGGCGTTTCCGCTGAACGTGTTCGTCAGCTTGAGAAGAACGCCATGAAAAAACTTCGCGCCGCTATCGAAGCGTAAGATAAGCGAAGTACACCGAGAACCCTCGAATGCAAATTCGGGGGTTTTGTTTTTTTAGCGCCCGCTCTGGCGAATTCCCTCCCCCTGGCAAACACTTACTGATGCGCTAAGCAGGCGACTTTCTCAGGGGGACAGGGTGAAAAATAACGAACTGAATGACCGGCGTTTACAGGCGACGCCGCGCGGCATCGGTGTGATGTGTAATTTTTATGCCGATAAAGCTGAAAACGCCACGGTGTGGGATGTTGAAGGCAACGAGTACATCGACTTCGCCGCGGGGATCGCGGTACTGAATACCGGCCATCGCCACCCCAAAGTCATTTCCGCGATCGAAAAGCAACTCCATGCCTTTACCCACACGGCCTACCAGATTGTGCCGTACGAAGGCTACGTGGCGCTTGCCGAACGTCTCAACGAACGCGTGCCCGTTGAGGGCCCGGCTAAAACGGCGTTCTTCTCCACGGGGGCTGAGGCGGTCGAAAACGCCGTAAAAATTGCCCGCGCGTATACCAGGCGTCCTGGCCTTATCACCTTCGGTGGTGCATTCCACGGCCGCACCTTTATGACGATGGCTTTAACGGGGAAAGTGGCACCCTACAAACTGGGTTTCGGCCCGTTCCCCGGCTCGGTTTACCACGCGCAATATCCTAATGAACTGCACGGCATCAGCACGGCGGAAGCGTTGAAAAGCCTGGAACGCATCTTTAAAGCGGATATCGCACCCGACCAGGTCGCGGCCATTATTCTCGAGCCGGTTCAGGGGGAAGGTGGTTTCAACATTGCGCCTGCTGATTTTATGCAGGCCCTGCGCGCGTTGTGCGATACCCACGGCATTTTGCTGATTGCCGACGAGGTGCAAAGCGGCTTCGCCCGTACCGGCAAGCTGTTCTCGATGGAACACCACTGCGTGAAGCCTGATCTGATCACCATGGCGAAAAGCCTTGCGGGCGGGATGCCGCTCTCGGCGGTTTCTGGCCGTGCGGAGGTGATGGACGCACCCGCGCCGGGCGGGCTGGGCGGCACCTACGCCGGAAACCCGCTGGCGATTGCGGCGGCGCATGCCGTGCTGGACGTGATTGATGAAGAGGACCTCTGCACGCGCTCGGCCCATCTTGGCCATCACCTGGTAGAAGTGCTGAACAAAGCGAAGGAACATTGCCCTTATATCGCTGACATTCGTGCGCAAGGCTCGATGGTGGCGGTGGAGTTTAACGACCCGCAATCAGGGCTCCCGTCGCCGGAATTCACCCGTCAGGTACAAGAACGCGCGTTGCAGGAAGGGCTACTTCTTCTGAGCTGCGGCGTCTACGGCAACGTCATTCGTTTCCTGTATCCGCTGACTATCCCTGAAGTGCAGTTCCGTAAAGCGCTGGACATTATCTCCGCGTCGCTGACACGTTAAAGCCACACGCCCGGCGGAAATCTCTGCCGGGCTTATCATATATTCATTTCAAATTAGCTATTCCAAAATCATAAAAATGGGGTATGTTTTAGCAGAGTATGCTGAAAAAGCGCGAGTGGCATACCTATAACTGAAATAAAGCGCTACACAACAACATCACAATAATCGTAATAACCATAATAATGGGGAATCTCAGGATGAACATGAAGGGTAAAGCGTTACTGGCAGGATGTATCGCGTTGGCATTTAGCACGATGGCACAGGCAGATATTAAAGTGGCTGTCGTAGGAGCGATGTCCGGTCCGGTAGCACAGTATGGTGACCAGGAATTTACTGGCGCAGAACAGGCGGTTGCAGACATTAATGCCAAGGGCGGTATTAAGGGCGAAAAACTGCAGATCGTAAAATATGATGATGCCTGTGACCCGAAACAAGCGGTCGCGGTTGCGAACAAAGTGGTGAACGACGGGATCAAATACGTTATCGGTCACCTGTGCTCTTCCTCTACTCAGCCAGCGTCTGACATCTACGAAGACGAAGGCATTCTGATGATTACCCCGGCAGCGACGGCACCAGAGCTGACCTCTCGCGGCTACAAGCTGACCCTGCGCACCACCGGTCTGGACTCTGACCAGGGCCCAACTGCGGCGAAATACATCGTTGAAAAAGTGAAGCCGAAGCGCATTGCCATCGTTCATGACAAGCAGCAGTACGGTGAGGGTCTGGCGCGTTCCGTGCAGGACAACCTCAAGAAAGCGAATGCCGACGTGGTGTTCTTCGACGGTATCACCGCTGGTGAGAAAGATTTCTCCACCCTGGTGGCGCGTCTGAAGAAAGAGAATATTGATTTTGTGTACTACGGTGGTTACCACCCGGAAATGGGGCAGATCCTGCGCCAGGCACGTGCTGCCGGTCTGAAAACCCAGTTCATGGGACCGGAAGGCGTGGCGAACGTTTCCCTGTCTAACATCGCGGGTGAATCAGCCGAAGGCCTGCTGGTGACCAAACCGAAGAACTACGACCAGGTCCCGGCGAACAAACCAATCGTAGATGCCATCAAGGCGAAGAAACAGGATCCAAGCGGTGCGTTCGTGTGGACCACCTACGCTGCCCTGCAGTCTCTGCAAGCGGGCCTGAACCAGTCAGCCGATCCGGCTGAGATTGCCACCTGGCTGAAAGCGAATACTGTTGAGACCGTGATGGGGCCGCTTTCCTGGGACGCGAAGGGCGACCTGAAGGGCTTCGAGTTCGGTGTGTTTGACTGGCATGCTAACGGCACGGCGACAGACGCCAAATAATTTTCCCTTCGCCTTTCGCGCCGCAGGTGCGTTGGCTGCGTTATTCAACCCCGGTCACTTACTTATGTAAGCTCCCGGGGATTTCATAACTTGCCGCCTTCCTGCAACACGAAATGCTTGGGAAAAGCTGCAAAAAGGCAACGTAAGTTGCCTTTTTTATGTTTTCTCCCTCTCCCCGTGGGAGAGGGTCGGGGTGAGGGCATCAGGCCGCACAGGTCATCCCTGGCGCTTCTCCCACCCATTCTCCTGCGCCGTAAACCCTAACGCCTGCAAAAATGCTGCCATCACGCCACGGTCTTCCACGCCCACGTCGGACATCCACCAGGAGGTCACGCTCGGGTTTTCGCGGATCACTTCTTCAATCAAATACTGCCCCACACCGCGACGACGGGTGACGTCACGCACGCGCAGTGAATCCAGCGCCCCTTCGGTGCCGCTCAGGGTCACGCGAACCGCTGCCAGCAAACGTTCGTTAAAGCGCGCGGCATAAATGCGGTGGGTCTCGTCAACGCGTAGTGACGAAGGGGAATATTCCGGCCAGATCTTGCCCAGGTCGATATGATCCTGGTCGCTAAAGGTCACCAGACGAACGATTGTCAGTTTCATTAGCTTGTTGTCCAAATCAAATTGAGTAGGGGCAGTGTACTCAATTTATTCACTCAGCGGCTTCCTCTTTTTATTCTCATTAACCAGGTGATTAGTTTTTTGGCAACGCGATGGGCAGTTTGAAAACACATGGATCGAAAAATAAGCAGAATTTTAACCTGAATGGTAGTGATTTATTCGGCGCTTTGTACCGTTATTTTATGCTGCAAACTGCACTTTTATTTGTTTATCTCTGCCTGAATTCAGAATATTATCTTTGCTTAATAGCCTGAAAAATAGAGATTTTAGTCTGGTTTTTGTGAAAAAACTGCGCTAAACCATTAAAGGCACTGGTAAAAATAGCGTTGTGCATTAAAAGTACAGAATGCTTTTTAACCAGAATAAAACAAAATATAAACACGACATCACGAATGGGGATTCAGAGATGAAAAGGAACGCGAAAACGTTACTCGCGGGGATGGTTGCATTGTCGATTTCGCATGCAGCCATGGCGGAAGAGATTAAAGTTGCTGTAGTCGGTGCGATGTCCGGTCCTGTTGCCCAGTGGGGGGATATGGAGTTCAACGGTGCGCGCCAGGCCATCAAAGACATCAACGCCAAAGGTGGCATCAAAGGCGACAAACTGGTCGGCGTGGAATACGACGATGCCTGCGATCCCAAACAGGCCGTCGCGGTCGCCAACAAAATCGTCAACGACGGTATTCAGTATGTGATTGGCCACCTGTGCTCATCCTCCACCCAGCCGGCGTCTGATATCTACGAAGACGAAGGCATTCTGATGATCACCCCGGGTGCGACCAACCCGGAGCTGACCCAACGCGGCTATCAGCACATTATGCGTACCGCGGGTCTGGACTCCTCTCAGGGCCCAACCGCCGCCAAATACATCCTCGACACCGTTAAGCCACAGCGCATTGCCATTATTCATGACAAGCAGCAGTACGGTGAAGGCCTGGCGCGTTCCGTTCAGGACGGCCTGAAAAAAGGCGGCGCGAATGTCGTCTTCTTCGATGGAATTACCGCCGGTGAGAAAGATTTCTCCGCCCTGATTGCCCGTCTGCAAAAAGAGAATATTGATTTCGTTTACTACGGTGGCTACTACCCGGAAATGGGCCAGATGCTGCGCCAGGCGCGTTCGGTAGGGCTGAAAACCCAGTTTATGGGGCCGGAAGGCGTGGGTAACGCCTCCCTGTCAAACATCGCGGGTGATGCCGCCGAAGGCATGCTGGTTACGATGCCAAAACGCTATGACCAGGATCCGGCCAACAAGGCTATCGTTGATGCGCTCAAGGCGCAGAAGAAGGATCCGAGTGGTCCGTACGTCTGGATCACCTACGCGGCTGTGCAGTCTCTGGCAACCGCACTGGATCGCTCCGGCAGCAAAGAACCGCTGGATCTGGTGAAAGATTTAAAAGCACACGGGGCGAACACCGTGATTGGGCCGCTGAACTGGGATGAGAAAGGCGATCTGAAGGGATTTGAGTTTGGTGTCTTTAAGTGGCACGCCGACGGTTCATCCTCGGCCGCCAAATAATTATCCCACCGCCCGGACTGACGGGCGGGTATAAAAAGGTTTGCATATGTCCGAGCAGTTTCTCTATTTCCTGCAGCAGATGTTTAACGGCGTCACGCTGGGAAGCACCTACGCGCTGATCGCCATCGGCTATACGATGGTTTACGGTATTATCGGCATGATTAACTTCGCCCACGGCGAGGTGTACATGATCGGTAGTTATGTCTCCTTTATGATCATCGCCGCGCTGATGATGATGGGTATCGACAGCAGCTGGTTGCTGGTCGCTGCCGGGTTTGTCGGCGCGATCGTGATTGCCAGTGCCTACGGCTGGAGCATCGAACGCGTGGCCTACCGGCCGGTGCGCAGCTCCAAGCGCCTGATTGCCCTGATCTCCGCCATCGGTATGTCAATCTTCCTGCAAAACTACGTCAGCCTGACCGAAGGCTCGCGCGACGTGGCGCTGCCAAGCTTGTTTAATGGCCAGTGGGTTGTCGGGGCGAGTGATAACTTCTCTGCGTCTATTACCACCATGCAGCTGGTTATCTGGATCGTGACCTTCATTGCGATGCTGGCGCTGACCTTGTTCATTCGTTATTCCCGCATGGGGCGCGCCTGTCGTGCCTGCGCGGAAGACCTGAAGATGGCGAGCCTGCTGGGCATTAACACCGACCGTGTGATTGCACTCACCTTCGTGATTGGCGCGGCAATGGCTGCTGTCGCAGGTGTGCTGCTCGGTCAGTTCTATGGTGTGATTAACCCGTACATCGGCTTTATGGCCGGGATGAAAGCCTTCACCGCTGCGGTGCTGGGTGGTATCGGCAGCATTCCGGGCGCGATGATTGGCGGTCTGATCCTCGGTGTGGCGGAAGCGCTCTCCTCGGCGTATCTGAGTACGGAATATAAAGATGTGGTGTCGTTTGCCCTGCTGATTCTGGTTCTGCTGGTAATGCCTACCGGTATTCTGGGTCGTCCGGAGGTAGAGAAAGTATGAAACCGATGCATTTTGCAATGGCGCTGCTCTCTGCCGCCATGTTCTTCGTGCTGGCGGGCGTCTTTATGGGCGTTCAGTTAGAGCTGAACGGTACTAAGCTGGTGGTGGACACCGCAGCAGACATCCGCTGGCAGTGGGTGTTTATCGGCACGGCCGTGGTGTTCCTGTTCCAGCTGCTGCGTCCGCTGTTCCAGAAGACGCTGAAAGGCGTTTCTGGCCCGAAATTCGTGCTGCCTGCGATTGATGGTTCAACCGTTAAACAGAAGCTGTTCCTCGTCGCCCTGCTGGTGGCGGCGGTGGCGTGGCCGTTCGTGGTATCTCGCGGGACGGTAGACATTGCCACCCTGACCATGATCTACGTGATACTCGGTCTGGGTCTGAACGTGGTAGTGGGGCTCTCTGGCCTGCTGGTGCTGGGCTACGGCGGCTTCTACGCCATCGGTGCTTACACCTTCGCGCTGCTGAACCACTATTACGGCCTCGGCTTCTGGACGTGTCTGCCGCTGGCAGGGTTGGTTTCTGCTGCTGCGGGCTTCCTGCTGGGCTTCCCGGTGCTGCGCTTGCGCGGTGACTACCTGGCGATTGTGACCTTAGGCTTTGGTGAAATCGTCCGTATCTTGCTGCTCAACAACACTGAAGTGACCGGTGGCCCGAACGGTATCAGCCAGATCCCGAAACCGACCTTCTTTGGTCTGGAATTCAGCCGTACCGCCCGTGAAGGCGGCTGGGATACCTTCAGCAACTTCTTTGGCGTGAAATATGACCCGTCTGACCGTGTGATCTGGCTCTACCTGGTGGCGCTGCTGCTGGTGGTGATTACCCTGTTCGTGATCAACCGTCTGCTGCGCATGCCGCTGGGCCGCGCGTGGGAAGCACTGCGTGAAGATGAGATCGCCTGCCGCTCCCTGGGCCTGAACCCGACCCGTATCAAGCTGACCGCGTTCACCATCAGTGCCGCGTTTGCCGGTTTTGCCGGGACGCTGTTTGCCGCACGCCAGGGCTTTGTCAGCCCGGAATCCTTCACTTTTGCCGAATCTGCCTTTGTGCTGGCGATTGTGGTGCTCGGCGGGATGGGTTCGCAGTTCGCCGTTATCCTGGCGGCCATCCTGCTGGTGGTCTCGCGTGAGCTGATGCGCGACTTTAACGAATACAGCATGCTGATGCTGGGTGGTTTAATGGTGCTGATGATGATCTGGCGTCCGCAGGGCTTGCTGCCGATGACCCGTCCACAGCTGAAGCTGAAGAACGGGCAAGCGAAAGGAGAGCAGGCATGAGTCAGCCATTATTATCCGTTAACGGTCTGATGATGCGTTTTGGCGGCCTGCTGGCGGTCAACAACGTGAATCTGGATCTGCACAAGAAAGAGATTGTCTCCTTGATTGGCCCGAACGGCGCGGGTAAAACGACGGTCTTCAACTGCCTGACTGGTTTCTACAAGCCGACGGGCGGCACCATTATGTTGCGCGACCAGCACCTTGAAGGCCTGCCCGGGCAACAGATCGCCCGTATGGGCGTGGTGCGTACTTTCCAGCACGTGCGTCTGTTCCGTGAGATGACGGTCATTGAGAACCTGCTGGTGGCGCAACATCAGCAGCTGAAAACCGGGCTTTTCTCTGGCCTGCTGAAAACCCCGGCCTTCCGTCGCGCACAGGATGAAGCGCTGGATCGCGCTGCCACCTGGCTCGACCGCATCGGTCTGTTGCAGCATGCTAACCGTCAGGCTAGCAACCTGGCTTACGGCGACCAACGCCGTCTGGAGATTGTGCGTTGCATGGTGACGCAGCCGGAAATCCTGATGCTCGACGAGCCTGCTGCTGGCCTCAACCCGAAAGAGACCAAAGAGCTGGACGAGCTGATTGCTGAACTGCGCGATCATCACGACACAACCATCCTGTTGATTGAGCACGATATGAAGCTGGTGATGGGCATTTCTGACCGTATCTACGTGGTAAACCAGGGTACGCCGCTGGCAAACGGCACGCCGGAAGAGATCCGCAACAACCCGGACGTGATCCGCGCCTATTTAGGCGAAGCATAATGGGGGCGAGCCATAAGATGGAAAAAGCGATGTTAACGTTCGACAAGGTCAATGCGCACTACGGCAAGATCCAGGCGCTACACGACGTCAGCCTGCATATCAATCAGGGTGAAATCGTCACCCTGATTGGCGCCAATGGCGCGGGCAAAACAACACTGCTCGGTACCCTGTGCGGTGACCCGCGTGCAACCAGCGGGCGAATTGTGTTCGATGGCAAAGACATTACCGACTGGCAGACCGCCAGAATCATGCGTGAAGCGGTGGCGATTGTCCCGGAAGGGCGTCGCGTGTTTTCCCGCATGACGGTGGAAGAGAACCTGGCGATGGGCGGCTTCTTCGCTCACCGCGATGAATACCAGACCCGCATCAAGTGGGTGTACGAACTCTTCCCGCGCCTGTGGGAGCGTCGTATCCAGCGTGCGGGCACCATGTCCGGCGGTGAACAGCAGATGCTGGCGATTGGCCGTGCGCTGATGAGCCAGCCACGATTGTTGCTTCTCGATGAACCGTCGCTGGGGCTTGCGCCAATCATCATCCAGCAGATTTTTGACACCATCGAACAGCTGCGTAAAGAGGGAATGACCATCTTCCTCGTCGAGCAGAATGCTAACCAGGCGCTGAAGCTTGCAGACCGTGGCTACGTACTGGAGAACGGTCGCGTGGTACTCTCTGATACTGGCGATGCGCTGCTGGCGAACGAAGCGGTGCGGAGTGCTTATTTAGGCGGCTGAGCCGTCTTTATCGCCCGGTGGCGCTTACGCTTACCGGGCCTACAGGATCGAGTAGGCCGGGTAAGGCGTAGCCGCCACCCGGCTTTTTTTCACCCCCAACCCCCTTCACACAACCATCATCCCCCTGACGCCTGGCTGTCATCTACCTGTAAACAAACAGTTATTTTTCTGTCATTCGAGCATGTCATGTTACCTCGCGAGCATAAAACGCGTGATATCGCGCATCCGGCATAATAAGAGAGACGACTATGACATCGTTACGACACACAGCTTTGGGTCTGGCAATCGGTCTGGCTTTTGCGACGAACGCAATGGCTGTCACCACCATTCCGTTCTGGCATTCCATGGAAGGGGAGTTGGGTAAAGAAGTTGACTCCCTGGCGCAGCGTTTCAACGACACTCATCCGGATTACAAAATTGTGCCGGTGTACAAAGGTAACTACGAGCAGAGCCTGAGCGCAGGTATCGCTGCTTTCCGTACCGGTAATGCACCTGCACTGTTACAGGTTTATGAAGTGGGTACCGCCACCATGATGGCCTCTAAAGCCATCAAGCCGGTGTATGAAGTCTTTAAAGATGCGGGTATCAACTTCGACGAATCCCAGTTCGTGCCAACCGTTTCCGGTTACTACACTGATTCCAAAACCGGCCACCTGCTGTCTCAGCCGTTTAACAGCTCTACCCCTGTGCTGTACTACAACAAAGACGCCTTCAAGAAAGCCGGTTTAGATCCAGAGCAACCGCCAAAAACCTGGCAGGATTTGGCGGAGTACACCGCGAAGCTGAAAGCGGCAGGGATGAAGTGCGGCTATGCGAGCGGCTGGCAGGGCTGGATCCAGATTGAAAACTTCAGCGCCTGGCATGGCCTGCCGGTGGCGACCAAAAACAACGGTTTCGACGGCACCGATGCGGTACTGGAGTTCAACAAACCAGAGCAGGTGAAACACATTGCACTGCTGGAAGAGTTGAACAAGAAGGGCGATTTCAGCTATTTCGGCCGTAAAGACGAATCTACCGAGAAGTTCTACAACGGTGATTGCGCTATTACCACCGCCTCTTCCGGTTCACTGGCAGACATCCGTCATTACGCCAAATTCAACTACGGCGTGGGCATGATGCCTTACGACGCTGATGTGAAAGGTGCGCCACAGAACGCCATCATCGGCGGGGCGAGCCTGTGGGTGATGCAGGGCAAAGACAAAGGGACCTACAAAGGCGTAGCCGAGTTCCTCGACTTCCTGGCGAAACCAGAAAATGCCGCCGAATGGCACCAGAAAACCGGTTACCTGCCAATCACCAAAGCCGCGTATGACCTGACTCGCGAGCAGGGCTTCTACAGCAAGAACCCGGGCGCGGACATCCCGACGCGTCAGATGCTGAACAAGCCGCCATTGCCTTACACCAAAGGTCTGCGTCTGGGCAATATGCCGCAGATCCGCACCATCGTCGATGAAGAACTGGAAAGCGTGTGGACCGGGAAGAAAACGCCACAGCAGGCGCTGGATTCAGCGGTAGA
This sequence comes from Pantoea sp. LS15, assembly GCF_012241585.1. NCBI lineage: Bacteria > Pseudomonadati > Pseudomonadota > Gammaproteobacteria > Enterobacterales > Erwiniaceae > Pantoea > Pantoea sp. LS15. The sequence goes on along the minus strand of NZ_JAAVXA010000013.1, from coordinate 82,903 downwards.
GCGCGGGAATCAGCTGCTGCGTCGTTTTGAGCAGTCGACCAAATCGTAATCTTTTTACCCTCACCCTAACCCTCTCCCACCGGGAGAGGGCTGGAGTGAAGGGAAACCAACCTGAGCTAACCTATGTCCTCATCTCGTCCGGTGTTCCGTTCCCGCTGGCTGCCCTATCTGCTGGTCGCGCCGCAACTGGTCATCACCGTTATCTTCTTTATCTGGCCTGCGGGCGAAGCGCTATGGTACTCGGTCCAAAGCGTCGATCCGTTCGGGCTTTCCAGCCAGTTTGTTGGCCTGGATAATTTCACCGCGCTGTTCCATGACAGCTACTATCTGGACTCTTTCTGGACGACGCTGAAATTCAGCGCGCTGGTGACCGTCAGCGGTCTGGTTGCATCGCTGTTTTTCGCCGCGCTGGTGGATTACGTGGTACGCGGCAGCCGTCTGTATCAGACGCTGATGCTCCTGCCTTACGCCGTTGCGCCCGCCGTCGCTGCTGTACTGTGGATCTTCCTGTTTAACCCTGGCCGCGGGTTGATTACCCACTTCCTGGCAGAATTCGGCTACGACTGGAACCACGCGCAGAACAGCGGTCAGGCGATGTTCCTGGTGGTGTTTGCCTCGGTGTGGAAGCAGATCAGCTATAACTTCCTGTTCTTCTTTGCCGCGTTGCAATCCATTCCGCGCTCGCTGGTGGAAGCCGCGGCGATTGATGGCGCAGGCCCGATCCGCCGCTTCTTTAAACTGGCGCTGCCGCTGATCGCCCCGGTGAGTTTCTTCCTGCTGGTGGTCAACCTGGTGTACGCCTTCTTCGACACCTTCCCGGTGATCGATGCCGCCACCGCCGGTGGTCCGGTACAGGCGACGACCACGCTTATCTATAAGATCTACCGCGAAGGTTTTGCTGGCCTGGATCTCTCAGCCTCTGCCGCGCAGTCCGTCGTGCTGATGTTCCTTGTCATCATCCTCACGGTGGTGCAGTTCCGTTATGTCGAAAGTAAGGTGCGCTACCAATGATTGAGAACCGTCGCGGGCTGACGATTTTCAGCCATACCATGCTGATTTTAGGGATTATTGTCATCCTGTTCCCGTTGTACGTAGCCTTTGTTGCCGCCACGCTGGACACCAAGGCGGTGTTTGATACGCCGATGACGCTGATCCCGGGCGGTCATCTTTTCGAGAATATGTCGACCATCTGGACGCAGGGCGTGGGTGTTAACAGCGCACCGTTCTGGTTGATGATGCTCAACAGTTTCATCATGGCGTTCGGTATCACGGTGGGCAAAATTACAGTGTCGATGCTCTCGGCCTTTGCCATCGTCTGGTTCCGCTTTCCGCTGCGTAACCTGTTCTTCTGGATGATCTTTATCACCCTGATGTTGCCGGTGGAGGTGCGTATCTTCCCGACGGTGGAGGTCATCGCCAACCTGAAGATGCTCGACAGCTATGCGGGCTTAACCCTGCCGTTGATGGCTTCGGCGACCGCCACCTTCCTGTTCCGCCAGTTCTTTATGACCCTGCCGGACGAGCTGATTGAAGCCGCGCGTATCGACGGCGCTTCACCGATGCGCTTCTTCCGCGACATCGTGCTGCCGCTGTCGAAAACCAACCTCGCGGCGCTGTTTGTGATCACCTTTATCTATGGCTGGAACCAGTACCTGTGGCCACTGCTGATTATTCAGGACGTTAACCTCGGCACTGCCGTGGCAGGCATTAAAGGCATGATCGCCACTGGTGAAGGTACCACCCTCTGGAACCAGGTGATGGCGGCGATGCTGCTCACCCTTATCCCACCCGTAGTCATTGTTTTAGCCATGCAACGTGCATTTGTCCGTGGCCTGGTCGATAGCGAGAAATAAGATGGCAGGTTTAAAACTTCAGGCAGTTACTAAAAGCTGGGATGGCAAAACCCAGGTTATTCAGCCGTTAACGCTCGACGTGGCGGACGGCGAGTTTATCGTGATGGTCGGGCCGTCTGGCTGCGGTAAATCCACCCTGCTGCGCATGGTGGCGGGGCTTGAGCGCGTGACCTCCGGGGATATCTGGATCGACCGTCATCGCGTCACCGAGATGGAGCCGAAAGACAGAGGCATCGCGATGGTGTTCCAGAACTACGCGCTCTATCCGCACATGAGCGTGGAAGAGAACATGGCCTGGGGGCTGAAAATACGCGGGATGGGCAAAGGGCATATCGAGGAGCGTGTGAGAGAAGCGGCGCGCATTCTGGAGCTGGATGGCCTGCTGAAGCGCAGACCGCGCGAGCTTTCCGGCGGCCAGCGTCAACGCGTGGCGATGGGCCGCGCGATTGTGCGTGACCCGGCGGTGTTCCTGTTCGATGAACCGCTCTCCAACCTCGATGCCAAGCTGCGTGTGCAGATGCGCCTCGAGCTACAGCAGCTGCATCGCCGCCTGAAAACCACCTCTTTGTACGTGACCCACGATCAGGTCGAAGCGATGACGCTCGCCCAGCGCGTGATGGTGATGAACAAGGGGATAGCTGAGCAGATTGGCACCCCGGTTGAAGTGTATGAAAAACCGGCCACCCGCTTTGTGGCGAGCTTTATCGGCAGCCCGGCAATGAACCTGCTGGAAGGGCGTATCAGCAGTGCGGGAACCCATTTTGAGCTGGAAAGCGGGATGGCATTGCCGATCAACTGGTACTATCGTGGCTACGCCGGGCGTAAAATGACGCTCGGTATCCGCCCGGAGCATATTGGTTTAACCTCTCAGGCGGAAGGCGGCGTACCGCTGGTGATGGATACGCTGGAGATGCTGGGGGCTGATAACCTGGCGCACGGACGTTGGGGCGAGCAAAAAATGGTGGTGCGTCTGGCACATCAGGAACGCCCTAAAGCAGGCAGCACGCTATGGCTGCATCTGCCGGAAAATCACCTGCACTTATTTGACGGTGAAACAGGACAACGAGTATGAGCAACTGGCCTTATCCCCACATCGTCGCCCACCGTGGCGGCGGTAAACTGGCACCGGAAAATACCCTGGCGGCAATTGATGTTGGCGCACGTTACGGCCACACAATGATTGAATTCGACGCCAAGCTGTCGAAAGACGGCGAAATTTTCCTGCTGCATGATGACAACCTTGAACGCACCAGCAACGGCTGGGGCGTGGCGGGTGAATTGCCGTGGCGCGATCTGCTGAAAGTGGATGCCGGAAGCTGGTACAGCGGTGAATTCAAAGGCGAGCCGCTGCCGCTGCTGGCGGAAGTGGCGGAACGCTGCCGTAAGCACGGGATGATGGCCAACATTGAGATCAAACCGACAACCGGCACCGGGCCGCTAACGGGCAAGGTCATCGCGCTGGCAGCGCGTGAGTTGTGGGAAGGGATGACCGCGCCGTTGCTCTCCTCGTTCGAAATTGACGCGCTGGAAGCGGCACAGGCGGCCGTGCCGGAGTTGCCGCGTGGGCTGCTGCTGGACGAGTGGCGCGAGGACTGGCGTGAGCTGACGACACGCTTAGCGTGTGTCTCTATCCATCTCAATCACAAGCTGCTGGATGAGGCGCGGGTGAAGATGCTGAAAGACGCGGGTCTGCATATTCTGGTCTACACCGTCAATAAACCCCAGCGTGCAACCGAACTGCTGCGCTGGGGCGTGGACAGCATCTGTACCGATGCGATTGACCTGATCGGCCCGGACTTTAGTTCTGCGGATTAAGCATACTGCCGTTCGACTGCTGCGGTAGCATATGCTGCTGGCCGCTGCTCTGCATTGTTCCGTTGCCTAACATGCCACCGTTATGGTTGGGCAGCGGCTGTTCCCGTACCTGACCCTGCTGCACGCGCTGAGTGTTGGCGTTCATCTGATTTTGCAGGCTCTGCTGTTGCATCTGGGTCTGCGTTTTCAACTGCTGGTTAAGCATCCCTTTTTGCTGCTGCTGCTGGCTCATCATCTCCGTCTGCATACGCTGCTGGCTTGGAATGACATAACCCTGCTGGTTCGGATTGTTCATGGTATTCAGTGGCTGTGCGAGCGCGGTAAACGGTAACAGCGCGGTAAGAATCAGTAAGCGTTTCATTGTCATTTCCTCCTTTTGAGGCCTCTCTTAAGTTTACCCTGATTTCACCATGACGATGATTTTTTAGGAGTTGTGAACCAGGCTTAAGCGGGGAATATGGATCCCTTCACCTGGAGAACAATAATGATGAAACCAACATTTTTACGCTGGGTAGCGATCGCCGCGCTGATGGCTGGCGGCACATTTAGCGTGGCGGCCAACCCGCCAGCGGCACCGCCAGTCTCCTATGGCGTGGAGGAAGATGTTTTCCATCCCGTGCGGGCGACACATGGCATGGTGGCTTCGGTGGATGCGCTGGCAACAAAAGTGGGCGTCGATATTCTTAAGCAGGGTGGTAACGCGGTGGATGCGGCTGTTGCCGTCGGGTACGCGCTGGCGGTGACGCATCCGCAGGCGGGTAACCTGGGGGGCGGGGGCTTTATGATGCTGCGCACCAAAGACGGGAAAACCACGGCTATCGACTTCCGTGAAATGGCTCCCGGCAAGGCTTCCCGTGATATGTTCCTTGACGATCAGGGCAACCCGGACAGCAAAAAATCGCTGACCTCGCATCTCGCGTCTGGCACGCCGGGCACCGTGGCGGGTTTCTCACTGGCGCTGGAAAAATACGGCTCGATGCCGCTGAACAAGGTCGTCCAGCCTGCGATTAAACTGGCGCGGGAGGGCTTTATTGTGAATGACGCCCTGGCCGATGATCTCAAAACCTACGGCAGTGAAGTCATTCCGAACCATGAAAACAGCAAGGCGATCTTCTGGAAAAACGGTGAGCCGCTGAAGAAGGGCGATAAGCTGGTGCAGAAGAATCTCGCCAAAAGCCTGGAGCTGATTGCGGAGCACGGCCCGGACGCCTTCTACAAAGGCACGATTGCTGACCAGATTGCTGAAGAGATGCAAAAGAACGGCGGGCTCATCACCAAAGCGGATCTGGCAGAATACAAGGCGGTGGAGCGTGCGCCGATCAGTGGAACCTATCGCGGCTACGAAGTCTTCTCCATGCCACCACCGTCCTCTGGTGGCATTCACATCGTGCAGATCCTCAACATTCTTGAAAACTTCGATATGCACAAATTCGGCTTCGGTAGTGCCGATGCCATGCAGGTGATGGCCGAGGCGGAAAAGCATGCCTACGCTGACCGTTCGGAATATCTCGGTGATCCGGACTTCGTGAAGGTGCCGTGGCAGGCGCTGACCAATAAGGCTTATGCCAAATCGATTGCTGAACAGATCGACATCAACAAGGCTAAGCCTTCGAGCGAGATCCGCCCCGGTAAGCTGGCACCGTACGAAAGCAACCAGACCACCCATTTCTCGGTGGTGGATAAAGACGGTAACGCGGTGGCAGTGACCTATACACTCAATACCACTTTCGGTACCGGTATTGTGGCGGGCAATAGCGGCATTCTGCTGAACAACGAGATGGATGATTTCTCTGCCAAACCGGGCGTGCCGAACGTCTACGGGCTGGTCGGTGGTGATGCGAATGCGGTGGGGCCGAAGAAACGTCCATTGTCGTCCATGTCGCCTACCATCGTGGTGAAAGACGGTAAAACCTGGCTGGTGACCGGTAGTCCTGGTGGTAGCCGTATTATCACTACTGTGCTGCAAATGGTCGTGAACAGTATCGACTTTGGGATGAACGTTGCCGAAGCGACCAATGCCCCGCGTTTCCACCATCAGTGGCTGCCGGATGAGCTGCGTGTCGAGAAGGGCTTTAGCCCGGATACGATCAAACTGCTGGAGCAGCGCGGACAAAAGGTGGCGGTGAAAGAGGCGATGGGGAGCACCCAGAGCATTATGGTCGGGCCGGACGGAGCGCTGTTTGGGGCGTCGGACCCGCGTTCGGTGGATGATTTAACGGCGGGGTATTAACGTATTGCCCGGTGGCGCTGCGCTTACCGGGCCTACAACTGCACGAACGTAGGCCGGGTAAGGCGAAGCCGCCACCCGGCAACACACTACTTCATTCTCGCCATATAATACGCATCGACATACTCGCCGTTGCGCAGCGCGTAACGTTTGCCGGTGCCTTCAATTTCGAATCCGTGCTTCTTGTAGACCGCAATGGCCGGCTCGTTGTCGACAAACACCGTCAGCTCAATACGATCAACCCGCAGCCAGTTGTCGCACATATCAATCATGGTGCGAAGCAGCGCACTGGCAACGCCGCGGTTGTGCCACTGCGACCCTACACAAATACCGAAATCAGCGACGTGGCTGCGGCGCGGCCGCTGTGCGACATCGATCGTGAGATGCCCGACGACGATATCATCAATGCAGGCAACTAACTGCTTAATCCCAGGCTGATCGCTTAGCCGCATCTGCCACATTTCCATAGAAGGATGAGGGACTTGTAGCGTGTTGTGGTACACCTCCGGCTGGGCGTGGATCTGACGGATGGCGTCATAATCTTTCGGTTCAGCGTGGCGTATCACTATCTCACTCATTCCTTCGTCCTCTGTGGGTTAATGTCCTCTTTAACATCAGTGACTTTAAAATTTGAGTCAACCGCTATTTTTTGCAAAAAGTATTGGACAACTGCGAATGAGAATGATTATTATTGTCCTGCATTCAGGAAGACCGCTACGGGAACCTGAAAGCACGACATTGCTCACATTGCTTCCAGTATTACTTTAGCCAGCTTTTAGCTGGCTTTTTTTTGTTATGGTAGGTCTCAGTAACCTTCCAAAAGGACTGAGCCATGACACTACATTGCGCATTTATTGGATTTGGTAAAAGTACGACCCGCTATCACCTTCCGTATGTCCTTCACCGTAAAGATTCCTGGCATGTGGCCCATATCTACCGCCGCCGCGCGAAGCCAGAGGAGCAGTCTCCGCAGTATTCCCACATCCATTTCACCAGCGATCTGGACGAAATCCTTAACGATCCGCAGGTGAAACTGGTTGTTGTCTGTACTCATGCTGACAGCCATTTTGACTACGCGAAACGCGCTCTGGAAGCAGGTAAGAACGTACTGGTGGAAAAGCCGTTTACGCCGACTATCGCCGAAGCGAAGGCGTTGTTCGCACTGGCGAAAAGCAAAGGACTGACCGTTACGCCATATCAAAACCGTCGCTTTGACAGTTGCTTCCTGACGGCGAAAAAAGTGATTGAGAGCGGTAAGCTCGGTGACATCGTGGAAGTCGAAAGTCACTTCGACTACTACCGCCCGGTAGCAGAAACTCAACCAGGCCTGCCGCAGGATGGCGCGTTCTATGGGCTCGGCGTACACACCATGGATCAGGTCATCTCCCTGTTTGGCCGCCCGGACCACGTGGCATATGACATCCGCAGCCTGCGTAACAAAGCCAACCCGGACGATACGTTTGAAGCGCAGCTGTTCTACGGTGACCTGAAAGCTATTGTCAAAACCAGCCATCTGGTGAAAATCGACTATCCGAAATTTATCGTTCACGGTACGAAAGGCTCGTTTATCAAGTCCGGTATCGACCAGCAGGAGACCAGCCTGAAGGCCAATATCATGCCAGGTGAACCGGGCTTTGCGGCGGATGATTCGGTTGGCGTGCTGGAATATGTGAAGGCGGATGGCACGACTGCCAGAGAAGAGTTGAAGCCCGAGGTGGGTGATTATGGCCGCGTGTACGATGCACTGTTTGCGACTATCAATAGCGGTGTAGCGAATTACGTCAAGGAATCTGACGTACTGACTAACCTTGAAATCCTTGAACGGGCCTTTGAACAGGCTTCTCCTGCCACGGTAACCCTCGCGAAATAAGCAAAAATGGCTCCTCTTCACTTGTTCATAATTTTTGAACAGAGGAGTCAATTTTCACCCTCTATGATCCCAGGCCGTTTGCGTCCACACTTACTCCATCGAAACGAACTGAGGGTGAAAACAATGATCTACTTACGCAAAGCAAACGAACGTGGTCACGCGAATCATGGCTGGCTGGACTCATGGCATTCATTCTCGTTTGCCGACTACTACGACCCAAACTTCATGGGCTTCTCCGCACTGCGCGTGATTAACGACGACGTGATTGATGCAGGGCAGGGCTTCGGCACCCACCCGCACAAAGACATGGAAATTCTGACCTATGTGCTGGAAGGCGCGGTTGAGCACCAGGACAGCATGGGCAACAAAGAGCAGGTTCCTGCGGGCGAGTTCCAGATCATGAGCGCGGGTACCGGGGTGCGTCACTCTGAGTACAACCCGAGCAAAACGGAAAAATTGCACCTGTATCAAATCTGGATTATTCCAGAAGAAACCGGCATCACGCCACGCTATGAGCAGCGCCGCTTCGACGCGAAACAGGGTAAACAGCTGGTGCTGTCCCCGGATGCGCGAGAAGGCTCCCTGAAAGTGCATCAGGATATGGAACTGTATCGCTGGGCGCTGGCGAAAGACGAACAGTCTGTTCATCAGATTGCTGCTAACCGCCGCATCTGGATCCAGGTGGTGAAAGGTGAAGTCACCATCAACGGTACTAAAGCGACAACGGCTGATGGTCTGGCCATCTGGGACGAGCAGGCGATCTCCGTACACGCTGACAGCGAAAGTGAAATTCTGCTGTTTGACCTGCCTCCGGTGTAATAAATCATAAATAAATGCCCAACCTTCCCTCTGACAGGGGAAGGTTGGGCTTTGTCCGTGATAAACTGAGCAAATCTCTCACTTCAAGATTTCTCAGGACGATGAAAAAGAAACGCCCCGTACTTCAGGATGTCGCCGACCGCGTTGGTGTGACCAAAATGACGGTCAGCCGATTTTTACGTAACCCGGAGCAGGTTTCCGTGGCGCTGCGTGGCAAGATTGCCGCGGCTCTTGATGAACTGGGGTATATCCCTAACCGCGCACCCGATATTCTCTCCAATGCGACCAGTCGTGCGGTGGGCGTCCTGCTTCCCTCTTTAACCAACCAGGTTTTCGCCGAAGTGCTGCGCGGAATTGAAAGTGTGACCGATGCGTTTGGTTATCAGACCATGCTTGCGCACTACGGGTACAAGCCGGAGCTGGAAGAGGAACGTCTTGAGTCCATGCTTTCCTGGAACATCGACGGCCTGATCTTAACGGAACGTACCCACACGCCGCGCACGCTGAAGATGATTGAAGTGGCGGGCATTCCGGTGGTGGAGCTGATGGACAGCCAGTCCCCATGCCTCGATATCGCCGTGGGTTTTGATAACTTCGAAGCGGCACGTCAGATGACGGCGGCGATTATCGCGCGCGGTCATCGTCACATCGCCTATCTGGGAGCGCGTCTTGATGAACGTACTATCATCAAACAGAAGGGATACGAGCAGGCGATGCTCGACGCGAACTTAGTCCCGTACAGCGTGATGGTGGAGCAGTCCTCTTCCTATACGTCGGGTATTGAGCTGATGCGTCAGGCGCGGCGCGAGTATCCGCAACTGGACGGTATTTTCTGTACCAACGATGACCTTGCTGTCGGTGCAGCGTTCGAATGTCAGCGTCTGGGACTTTCCATCCCGCGTGATATGGCGATTGCCGGTTTCCACGGCCACGATATCGGCCAGGTCATGGAGCCGCGTCTGGCGAGCGTCCTGACACCGCGTGAACGTATGGGCCGTATTGGCGCAGAACGCCTGCTGGCGCGCATTCGTGGCGAGACGGTTACCCCTAAAATGTTAGATTTAGGTTTCACCTTGTCACCGGGTGGATCTATTTGAGCTGACAAATTTGAACTAGCTCACACTTATTCACTTCTCGCACGTTTGGATATTGCTTCTATTTTGCCCCAGCAGGACAATGTTACCGATAACTGTTACCCGTAACAATTGACTGAGGGACACCCTTTGAGCACGACTAATCATGATCACCACGTCTACGTCCTGATGGGCGTTTCCGGTAGCGGGAAATCAGCCGTGGCCAGCGAAGTGGCGCATCAACTCCAGGCTGCGTTTCTTGATGGTGACTTCCTCCATCCGCGCAGCAATATCATGAAAATGGCCTCTGGCGAGCCGCTGAACGACGACGACCGCAAACCGTGGTTGCAGGCGTTGAATGACGCCGCGTTCGCGATGCAGCGCACCAACAAAGTTTCCCTTATCGTTTGCTCCGCGCTGAAAAAAACCTACCGCGACCTGCTGCGTGACGGCAACCCGAACCTCTCTTTCATCTACCTGAAAGGGGATTTTGAGGTGATTGAAAACCGTCTTAAGGCGCGTAAAGGTCACTTCTTCAAAACTCAGATGCTGGTGACGCAGTTCGAAGCGCTGCAGGAACCGGGTGAAGATGAGAAAGATGTCTTAGTGGTTGATATCGATCAGTCACTGGAAGGTGTTGTTGCCAGCACCATCGAGGTCATTAATAAAAGGCAGTAAGTTTTGAGTATATTAACGCTTGTTTTGACAGCAGTGGGTTCCGTGTTGCTGCTGCTGTTTTTAGTGATGAAGGCGCGTATGCACGCTTTCGTTGCTTTGATGGTGGTTTCTATTGGTGCAGGTCTCTTTTCTGGAATGCCGCTCGACAAAATCGCTGCGACAATGGAAAAAGGGATGGGCGGTACGCTGGGCTTCCTGGCGATTGTCGTCGCGCTTGGGGCAATGTTTGGCAAGATTTTACATGAGACAGGCGCTGTTGATCAGATAGCCGTCAAGATGCTGAAATCCTTCGGACATAACCGTGCGCATTATGCGATTGGCCTGGCCGGTCTGATTTGTGCGCTGCCGCTGTTCTTTGAAGTGGCGGTTGTGTTGCTGATTAGCGTGGCCTTCTCTATGGCGCGCCACACCGGGACTAACCTCGTGAAACTGGTTATCCCGCTGTTTGCGGGCGTGGCTGCGGCCGCTGCGTTCCTGCTGCCTGGGCCAGCACCGATGCTGCTGGCATCTCAGATGCACGCTGATTTCGGCTGGATGATTCTGATTGGCCTGTGTGCGGCAATCCCGGGGATGATTATTGCCGGTCCGCTGTGGGGCAACTTCATCAGCCGTTACGTTGAACTGCACATTCCGGATGACATCACCGAGCCGCACCTGGGCGAAGGTAAAATGCCTTCCTTCGGTTTCAGTCTGTCACTGATCCTGCTGCCGTTGGTGCTCGTTGGGCTGAAAACCATTGCCGCGCGCTTTGTGCCGGTGGGTTCCAGCGCGTACGAATGGTTTGAGTTTATTGGCCATCCGTTCACGGCGATCCTGGTGGCGTGTCTGGTGGCGATTTATGGCCTGGCGATGCGTCAGGGCATGCCAAAAGATAAAGTAATGGAAATCTGCGGTCATGCGCTGCAACCAGCCGGCATTATTCTGTTGGTGATTGGTGCGGGCGGGGTGTTCAAGCAGGTTCTGGTTGATTCCGGCGTGGGTCCAGCTCTGGGTGAAGCGCTGACTGGAATGGGCCTGCCGATTGCGGTGACCTGCTTCGTGCTGGCGGCTGCAGTGCGTATTATCCAGGGTTCGGCGACTGTCGCGTGCTTAACCGCCGTGGGGCTGGTAATGCCGGTGATTGAACAGCTGCATTACTCCGGTGCGCAAATGGCTGCGCTGTCTATCTGTATTGCGGGCGGGTCTATCGTGGTTTCTCACGTGAATGACGCAGGCTTCTGGCTGTTCGGTAAATTTACCGGTGCCACCGAAGCACAGACGCTGAAAACCTGGACGCTGATGGAAACCATCCTCGGTACGACAGGCGCAATTGTCGGGATGATTGCCTTTACGCTGCTGAGCTAAATGCGGTGATGTGGCAAGGCTAAAAATAAGGCCCGGTAGCGTTAAAGCTTACCGGGCCTTAATCATTCTGCGAATGACAGGCCGGGAAGAGTGAAAACTCCGCCCGGCTTTTTATTATCACTCGCCCTGCGTTGAACTCTCAATCGTCAGACGCACATCAGACGTAATCAGTTCAGCCAGCATCTGGTAGACCTTCAGCGTCTCTTCCGGCTCGGCATCACCCGTATCACTGATAAAGCCTTCATCACGCAGCGTCAGAACCAGTGAACTGAAGACCGCTTTGTCGAAGAATTCAGGAGCGTTAATACCGTGCAGAACGGACAGGCGCTGTGCCAGCGTCCGGCTCTCTTTCTCCAGCGTTCCACGGTTGATAGACGGGTTCGCACTGAGCAACCAGAATGTAATGGCATAACGTTGCAGCGTTTCACGTGCACCGGCCGCCAGCAGTTGCAGGGTACGGGAACGTGACGGATTGATGTGCAGCTCGTCGTTCACAACGGTGATCAGCCCCTGACGACGCAGTTCTTCCGTCAGTTTATCCAGCTCGCCAGCCAGCTCATCCTTGCTCCAGCGCAAGAACAGCTCCGCTTTCAGCATCGGGTAGAGCGTGTCAACGTGACGCAACAGCTCCTGACGTGAAATGCGACGATGCTGGGTGATGATAGCTGCCATGAGTGACGGAAGCATCAGCATATGGGCAATATTGTTGCGATAGTACGTCATCAGCACGGCCTGCTCGCGCGGCAGAATGACGATGTCGCCGATCGTGTCTTTTTCGACTTCAAACTTGTTCATCTGCAAAGCGTGATCAATAAGCTCACTGGCGCTCGCAGAAGGTGCCGTCGAGTCAACCGAGTACGGGACGTTACGCATCATATCGAGATAACAATCCAGCTGCTCTGTCAGTTGTTCGCGAGTCAGCGAGCGCTGACGAGACGCCAGAAGCGCGGTACAACACAGGTTCATGGCGTTAGCCGCACCAGCGTTGTTAATGCGCACCATCAGCTCAGACGCGATGCCGTTGACCGTTGGCGTCAGCCAGGCTGGACGAACGGCTTCGATAGGGTCGATAGACTCGCGCCACTCCGGAACGTGATGGTTCAAGTACGTCATCAGCGGCATCGGCTCGCCAAAGTTCACATAGCCCTGGCCGAGATTACGGAGCTTGCTCAAACCGCGCAGCATTTGCGGCAGGCTCTCTTTCTCTTTGGTTGCACCACGCAGCTCTTTAGCGTAAGTCCCCACCTCCATCACATGCTCATAGCCGATGTAGATTGGTACCAGTGTGATTGGACGGGTTCCTCCGCGCAGCATGGCCTGAATGGTCATGGACAGCGTGCCGGTCTTCGGATCGAGCAGACGTCCGGTACGGGAGCGGCCACCTTCCACAAAGTACTCAACGGAATAACCGCGGCTGAACAACTCACCCAGATACTCGCGGAACACCGTGGAGTAGAGTTTGTTGCCCTTAAAGGTACGACGAATAAAGAATGCACCCAGACGGCGGAAAATCGGGCCAGCTGGCCAGAAATTCAGGTTGATGCCGGCAGCGATATGCGGCGGTACCAGCCCCTGGTGATAGAGCACATAGGAGAGAAGCAGGTAGTCCATGTGGCTGCGGTGGCAGGGGACATAGACAATTTCATGGCCATCGTGCGCCAGTTGGCGTACACGCTCGGCGTTATGGACGTTGATGCCCTGATAGAGACGGTTCCAGGTAAAGCTGAGAATACGATCGGACAGGCGAATCATCTCGTAAGAGAAGTTCGCTGCAATCTCTTCCATCAGTGCAATGGCGTTCTGCTGGGCTTTCTCATGCGAAATCTTCTTGCTGCGTGCTTCGTCTTCAACGGCACGGGCAATCGCTTTGGAGGCCAACAGCTTGTTGAACAGATCCTGACGCGCCGGGAGACGCGGCCCAACGGCAGCGAGGCGCTGACGGGCGAAGTGCATACGCGCTACGCGCGCCAGTTTTTGCGCGATGATCTTGTCGGTGCCATGCTCGTCCGCCATACGACGCAGCGAAACGGAAGGGGAGAAGCGCACAAAGCTGTCGCGTCCCAGCCAGGAGACCGCGAAGAACTTCTGGATGCCGTTAAGCATGCGCAGCGGTGGATTCTCTTCACCTTTTTCACGACCCGGGCGACGACCAAACATCACCGATACTGGCACCATCTGCACATCCAGATCAGGATTGCTGCGGTGCAGGTCGAGATAGTCATGGAACAGCTTGATGGACTCTTCTTTCGGCGTGTAATAGGTAAACACGCGCGGTCCACCGTGAATGAACACGTAGCGCGGCAGCAGCGTACCGTCAACTTCAAGCGGTTCAAGCGGGTCAGGTAAGTCATGCGCCAGGCATTGGGCGCGAAGCGTCAGTAAGTCTGCCTTCGAGTTATAAGGCAAAACGTACATAATGGGGCGCGACGTATCGAGCCCTAATTCCAGCGCGGGTTCTGCTGGGATAGACTTGCTTTTTACCAGGATGCTTAATGGTAAATTAAGTAATTTGTAGTAAATTCGTGGCCAGCCGGACATAAACGATGTAAAGCCTCTGGTTAATAATGCAATTGCGGCGCAAGGATAACAGAAAGCGCGCAAAATTTCTGTTGTTACCCGTCATACTTCAGGCGGCAGCGAAACGCGCTGCCACTCTAGTTACTGACGCTATTTCCAATAAAAGGTTCTTTTAATGGCCAATAATACCACTGGGTTAACCCGAATCATCAAAGCCGCCGGCTATTCCTGGAAAGGTTTCCGTGCCGCGTGGATCAATGAAGCCGCCTTTCGCCAGGAGGGCGTCGCCGCTATCATCGCGGTGATTATCGCCTGTTTCCTTGATGTTGATGCAATAACACGCGTTCTTCTGATCGGCTCCGTACTGTTGGTGATGATAGTGGAAATTCTCAATAGCGCTATTGAGGCTGTTGTTGACCGGATTGGCTCAGATTTCCACGAGCTCTCTGGCCGGGCAAAAGACATGGGCTCCGCTGCCGTGTTGCTGGCGATTATTACTGCGGTCATTACCTGGGTCACGCTGCTTTGGTCACATTTCCGATGAGCCTCGAGGAATAATTAAGTCCCTGGTTTTTTGTGCAGTTTTTGGTTCCAAAATCGCCTTTGACTGTATATACTCACAGCATAACTGTATATACACCCAGGGGGCGGAATGAAAGCGTTAACGACCAGGCAGCAAGAGGTGTTTGATCTCATCCGGGATCATATCGGCCAGACGGGTATGCCACCCACGCGTGCGGAAATCGCTCAGCGTCTGGGCTTCCGTTCTCCGAATGCTGCCGAAGAACACCTGAAAGCGCTGGCGCGTAAGGGCGTGATTGAGATTGTTTCGGGCGCGTCACGCGGTATCCGCCTGCTGGTGGAAGAAGAGACGGGCATTCCGCTGGTGGGGCGTGTTGCGGCCGGTGAGCCTTTACTGGCACAGCAGCATATTGAAGGCCACTACCAGGTCGATCCGGGGATGTTTAAACCAAGCGCTGATTTCCTGCTGCGCGTAAGTGGCATGTCGATGAAAGACATCGGTATTCTTGACGGTGATCTGCTTGCGGTTCACAAAACGCAGGATGTGCGAAACGGCCAGGTTGTGGTCGCGCGTATTGATGACGAAGTCACTGTTAAGCGTCTGAAAAAACAGGGTAATACCGTACAGTTGCTGCCTGAAAACAGCGAATTCTCCCCGATTGTGGTGGATCTTCGCGAGCAGAACTTCTCTATCGAAGGGCTGGCAGTAGGGGTGATTCGCAACGGCGAATGGCTGTAATCTCTTCCTGACAGGCTACGGCGTTGCTGTAGCCTGATTCCTTTACCTCTCCCGGTATTTTTCATGTCACTGCTGACGGCATCAGATAAGGCATTGTGGCGTCTTGCACTGCCGATGATTTTTTCCAATATCACCGTGCCCCTGCTGGGTCTGGTAGATACTGCTGTTATTGGCCATCTGGATTCACCTGTTTATCTTGGCGGTGTGGCGATTGGCGCGACGGCAACCAGCTTCCTGTTTATGCTGCTGCTCTTTTTGCGCATGAGTACTACCGGGCTCACGGCACAGGCATATGGTGCCAGAGATCCGCTGCGTCTGGCGCGCGCGTTGGTGCAGCCGCTCATTCTGGCGCTTGGTGCGGGGGCATTAATTGTTGTATTGCGCTCGCCCCTGATTGACCTCGCGCTTCACATCGTTGGCGGTAACGAGGCGGTACTGGAGCAGGCGAGACGTTTCCTTGAAATCCGCTGGCTCAGTGCACCCGCATCACTGGCTAACCTGGTTCTGCTGGGGTGGTTACTCGGCGTGCAGTATGCCCGCGCCCCCGTCATTCTGCTGGTGGTGGGAAACCTGCTCAACATTGTGCTTGATGTCTGGCTGGTAATGGGTCTGCATATGAACGTGCAGGGGGCTGCACTGGCGACGGTAATTGCCGAATACGGGACTTTTATCATCGGCCTGTGGATGGTCTGGCGTGTGCTGGCGATGCGCGGGATCTCTCTTGCGCTATTAAAAAACGCATGGCGCGGCAATATCCGTAAGCTGCTGGCACTCAACCGTGACATTATGCTGCGTTCACTTCTCCTTCAGCTCTGTTTCGGCGCGCTGACGGTTTTCGGGGCTCGGCTGGGGCCAGACATCGTTGCGGTCAATGCCGTATTGATGACGCTGCTGACCTTTACCGCTTACGCGCTGGACGGCTTTGCCTATGCTGTGGAAGCGCATTCCGGGCAAGCGTACGGTGCGCGCAAAAGCGGGCAGCTTCAGGATGTCTGGCGGGCAGCCTGTCGTCAGTCGGGGTTGGTGGCGCTGGCATTTGGTCTGGTTTATGCCGTTTTTGGCGAGCAGATTATTGCGTTACTCACCTCACTTCCCACACTGCGTGAACTGGCGAGCCACTATCTCATCTGGCAGGTGATCTTACCGGTAGTCGGTGTCTGGTGTTATCTGCTGGACGGCATGTTTATTGGTGCGACGCGCGGGGCCGAAATGCGCAACAGTATGGCGGTGGCGGCAGCCGGGTTTGGTCTGATGCTGCTGACGCTTCCCTGGCTTGGCAATCACGGTTTGTGGCTGGCGTTGGCCGTTTTCCTCTTGTTGCGGGGGCTGTCTCTGGCCTTTATCTGGCGCCGTCACTGGCGAAACAACACCTGGTTTCCTTCCCGTCACGATATATCTTGATGGTTAAAGATTCCGAATATCAAAGTGGCGGCAGAATCCTTAACTACAATAATTATCACGTCCAGCAGAAAAGAACGTAACGGACGTTACGACCTAACGCTTAACATGAGGACACGATGATGAATAAAGACGAAATCAGCGGCAACTGGAAGCAGTTCAAAGGTAAAGCGAAAGAACAGTGGGGTAAGCTGACGGATGACGATATGACCGTCATTGAAGGTAAACGCGATCAGCTTGTCGGTAAAATCCAGGAGCGTTACGGCTACGCAAAAGACCAGGCGGAAAAGGAAGTCGGCGACTGGGAAAAACGCAACGACTACCGCTGGTAACCGGGTTATACCCGCAAGTACAAGGAAGTACACCCTGAGGGCGGCCATGAGCCGCCTTTTTCATTGCTAGCGAGGTTTTTTCTTCACAACAATTGTGTGGTCGTGCTGGCACTTGTCGTGATGGCTGCATGATTCCACTTCGACACAGGCAGAGCACAGCCCGTGTGCTTCAATAACGTTATGACGCAAGGCAAAGCCCATTTTGGCCGCCAGCGTATGCATAATGTCTTCAACACCTTCAGCCCCTTCTTCTTTCACCACGCCACAGCGGTCACAGATAAACATCGCCGATGTGTGGGTTGGCTGGTCAAACAGATGACACAGCACATAGCTGTTTGTGGATTCAACCTTATGCACGAAACCTTGTTCCAGCAGGAAATCCAGCGCGCGATAAACCGTAGGCGGTTTGGCCTGCGGCTCGCTTTCGCGGAGCAGGTCGAGCAGATCGTATGCGCTGATGGCTCCCTGTTGCAGACTCATCAGGCGTAATACCTCAAGGCGCTGCGGAGTCAGGCGCACATTGCGTTGCGCGCAGAGCTTTTCGGCCTGCGCTAACAGCTCTTTTGTGGACTTATCCATTTAGCACCCCGGATGTTATAGGACGGAAAACCCTCACTTTATCATGTTCTGCTAAAAACACCGAGATCCGCCTGTCTGTGCTATACCTGACGCATTGCAAACCGGGAAATTAACAATGAAAAGACCTGACTGTATTCGACACTGGCGCGATGTGGAAGGCGCTGATAACTCAACTTATCCCGACAGTGACGAGCGTTTTTCCATCGGTGCGCCGTTGGCTCGCAAGCTCGGGCTTGGGCGTATTGGCATCCATCATGAGCGTTTACCCCCCGGACGTCGGACATCCTATCCCCATGCGGAAAGTGACGAAGAAGAGTTCATTTATGTGCTTGAAGGATATCCTGAAGCCTGGATTAATGGCTATTTGTGGAAACTTGAACCTGGCGATAGCGTAGGGTTTCCCGCCGGAACGGGTATCTGCCATACCTTTATCAACAACACGGACGAAGAGGTTCGGCTCCTGGTGGTGGGCGAAGCCAACAAGAAGCACAACCGCATCTACTATCCGCTCAACCCAGTATATGCCGCCACGCGAGAGGATCGCTGGGTCGATCACCCGCCCCAGTTTTTCGGGCCGCATGATGGAAAACCTGGGAAAAAATAATTTCCTCTTCTATAAATATTGAGGACCGTCACAAATTACAACAGGTCTGGTTAGAATTTAACTTAAGGAAATGGCGGGTCTTTTTGTACTTATTCACAGCAATAGTTCGTACCTGTTTGGGTGATAACAGACAGGGGTTATTTCATAACAGACTATAAGACGAGCATACTGTGAAAAAACATTTTAAATTTTCGGTGGTTAGCATCGCTGTCTCCTTGTTTATGGCAAATCAGGCCGGAGCAGCCAATACCTGGACAGAAGCACGTAGCGATGCAATGGGAGGAACTGGGGTCGCGGCTGGGAGCTATGGCAGCGGGGTGTTAATCAACCCGGCGTTGCTTGCAAAGGCGAAACCTGACGATGGCATTACGGTGATCCTGCCCTCTATCGGTGCGCAAATTTCAGACAAAGACAATCTGCGCGATAAGATTGATGACATCAGTGATGATGTCAGCAACTATCGCAGTACCCTGGATAATATCAATCCTATCGATCTCCTTAATCCTTCCAGCGCTGCATCGCGACAGGTCTCTGCCGCCGCAGGTGACCTTGCCGATCAACTGGATTCACTGAAAGGGAAAACCGCCAGCGGTAAAGCCGGGGGTGGGATTGCTGTAAGTATTCCTAATGACGTGCTCTCAGTGGCCTTCGTGGCCAAAGCCAATGCACGTGCTCGCGTGAGCTCTTACATCGATCAGGGCGATATCGACAAATTGCGCGCGGTGGAAGCCGTTCCGGCGGCCGTATTTGGGGTTGACCCGAATGATTTGAAATCAAAGGGTTTTGGTCGTGCGGCAATCGTTTCAGACTATGGTGTGGCAGTAGCGCGTCAGTTTGATATCAGCGGCGTGCCTGTTTCCGTGGGTATCACTCCTAAGCTGCAACAGACCTGGCTCTATAACTACACGGTCTCGATCTACAACTTTGACAGTGGCGATATCAACAGCAGCCGCTATCGCAACGACGATACCGGGTTTAACGTTGATGCCGGCCTTGCTGCTGATTTCGGCGAAAACTGGACGGTGGGTTTGACCGGGAAAAACCTTTTCTCGCGCGATATCGATACCAAAGTAGTGGATGGTGTGCGTGATACTTATCAAATCAGCCCTGTCGTTACGGCGGGTGCGGCCTGGCATACCGATCTCCTGACGCTGACAGCGGATGGTGACCTGACCGAAACCAAAGGTTTTAAAAGCGAAGAGAACTCCCAATATGTTGGCGTGGGTGCGGAAGTGACGCCATTGGGCTGGCTGGCGGTTCGCGCAGGTTATCGTGCCGATGTGAAAGACAATGACAGCAATGTCTTTACCGCGGGTGTGGGGTTTGCACCGCTTAACACGGTTCATATCGACCTGATGGGTCTGTATGGTGAAGACGAAACCTGGGGTGCGGGGGCGCAACTGAGCATGACGTTCTAAAGTCCACCGGAGGCGCTGCGCCTCCGGCTTTTCTTTGTGCTATAGTAGCGCCCCTTTTCACCAGATGCTTAAAACTTCGCCATGTCGTCAGAATTACAGACTGCTTTCCCTGCACACCGTTTCTCCATTGCGCCAATGCTCGACTGGACGGACAGACACTGCCGCTACTTCCTGCGTCAGCTCTCCCGTCATACGTTGCTGTACACCGAAATGGTCACAACCGGTGCGATTATTCACGGTAAAGGAGACTATCTGGCTTACAGTGAAGAGGAGCACCCGGTTGCCCTGCAGCTTGGCGGTAGCGATCCGGCCGCGCTGGCGCACTGTGCGAAGCTGGCAGAAGAACGTGGTTACGATGAGATCAACCTGAACGTAGGCTGCCCGTCTGACCGCGTGCAAAACGGTATGTTTGGCGCGTGCCTGATGGGGAATGCACAACTGGTGGCAGACTGCATTAAGGCGATGCGCGATGTCGTCTCCATTCCGGTGACGGTCAAAACCCGTATCGGGATTGACGACCAGGACAGCTACGAATTCCTGTGTGATTTCATTAATACGGTATCCGGAAAAGGTGAGTGTGAGATGTTTATCATCCATGCACGTAAAGCCTGGCTCTCCGGCCTTAGCCCGAAAGAGAACCGTGAAATCCCGCCACTGGACTACCCGCGCGTGTATCAGCTGAAGCGTGACTTCCCGCACCTGACGATGTCAATCAACGGTGGCATCAAGTCGCTGGAAGAGGCCAAAGCGCATCTGGAACATATGGATGGCGTGATGGTCGGGCGCGAGGCGTATCAGAACCCGGGCATTCTGGCGACGGTCGATCGTGAAATCTACGGTGTAGAAGGCGCAGATACCGATCCGGTTGCGGTGGTACGTGCCATGTATCCGTACATTGAACGCGAGCTGAGCAACGGCACGTATCTCGGCCATATCACCCGCCACATGCTTGGTCTGTTCCAGGGGATTCCGGGCGCGCGTCAGTGGCGTCGTTACCTGAGCGAGAATGCGCATAAAGCCGGTGCCGACATCGAGGTGCTGGAACATGCGTTGAAGCTGGTGGCAGATAAGCGATAAATTTCGCTAAAAGATCGTCAAATTGACCACGCCCTGCAAATTTCTGCGGGGCGTTTTGCTTTTAGAACAAGGGGTTAGTTTTGGCATGCTTTTTGTAATGCTTACTGCATTACTCAGGAGCGTGTGGGAGAAAAACATGCTGGAACTACTTTTTGTGATTGGTTTTTTTGTCATGCTATTAGCCACAGGCGTTTCGCTGCTCGGCATTCTGGCCGCTATCGTTGTCGCCACGGTGGTGATGTTTATCGGTGGATTATTTGCCCTGATGATCAAGCTGTTGCCGTGGTTACTGCTGGCTATTGTGGTGGTGTGGGTGATACGGGCGATTAAAACGCCAAAAGTGTCCACTTATCAGCGTAATAACCGCTTTCGTTACTAAGGTATTGAGGGGTTCGTCACATACTTGTAACTTTTCTGGTGGCATTGCTTAGAACAGAATAGGATTTACTTATCGAATCTGTCACTATGACTGCCGCTAAAGAATTCATCGAGCTGTACCCTACATACAGCCGAACTAAAAAAAGAAAGGGCTTCCTCAGGGAAGCCCAATTTCTTTTCTGGATTCAGGGGATTAACAGACTTGAACCCTGCGTCACCCTGCTCTCAAGTACCTCATGCGCGCGTTGCGCATCGGCCAGCGGATATTTCTGCGCATCTGCCACATCCACTTTAATCACCCCACTGGCGATCAGCGAGAACAGCTCGTTACTGGCTTCCTCAAGCTCTTCCCGGTTAGTGATATAGCCTTGCAGGGAAGGGCGAGTCACATAAAGAGAACCTTTCTGGTTCAGAATGCCAAGGTTAACCCCGGTCACAGCGCCTGACGCATTACCGAAACTCACCATTAGCCCGCGGCGCTGCAGACAGTCCAGAGAGGCTTCCCAGGTATCTTTGCCTACCGAGTCATACACTACGCGCACTTTTTTGCCGTTAGTGATTTCTTTCAGCCGCTCGACAATGTTCTCTTCACGATAGTTAATCACCTGCCAGGCTCCCGCCTGCAAGGCACGCTGCGCTTTTTGCGCATTGCCCACGGTACCGATCAGTTTTGCCCCCAGCGCTTTTGCCCACTGACACGCGATCAGCCCCACACCACCCGCAGCGGCATGAAACAGGAACTGCTCGTCAGGTTTAATTTCGTAGGTTTTACGCAGCAGGTAGTAGACCGTAAGCCCTTTCAGAAATGAGGCTGCAGCTTGCTCAAAGGAGATGGCGTTGGGCAGCAGGGCGGCTTTATCCGCCGGGACGTTGTGGACGGAACTGTATGCTCCCAGAGCAGACTGCGCATACACCACGCGATCACCCTCTTTAAGATGCTTAACGGCATGGCCAGTTTTGATAACCACTCCTGCCGCTTCGGTACCCAGACCGCTTGGCAGTGACGGAGGCGGGTAGAGGCCTCCGCGAATATAGGTATCAATGTAGTTAATGCCTATGGCTTTGTTTTCAACCTGAACTTCGTTTTCGCCAGGTGCTACAGGGGTAAATTCCACCGCTTTCAGCACTTCTGGCCCACCGTGTTTCTGGAATTCAATGCGCGTTGCCATGCTCCCTCCGTAAGAAAAATATGGTAATCTTTCGACCCACTCTTTATCTCGGTAACTCCATTCACTATGGCAGGAAACAAACCCTTCAACAAACAGACTGAACCTCGCGAGCGTGATTACCAGGTCGCAGGATTAAAAGTCCCGCCGCACTCGATTGAAGCGGAACAGTCGGTGTTGGGCGGTTTAATGCTGGATAATGAACGCTGGGACGACGTCGCTGAGCGCGTGGTGTCTGAGGATTTCTACACCCGACCGCATCGTCATATCTTTACCGAAATGGCGCGTCTGCAGGAGTCGGGCAGCCCGATTGACCTGATCACACTTGCGGAATCGCTGGAGCGACAGGGACAACTGGACAGCGTCGGTGGGTTTGCCTACCTGGCAGAATTATCGAAAAATACACCAAGTGCGGCGAATATCAGTGCATACGCCGATATCGTGCGTGAACGTGCTGTAGTTCGTGAGATGATTTCGGTAGCGAATGAGATCGCCGAGGCTGGTTTTGATCCGCAGGGTCGCACCAGTGAAGATCTGCTCGATCTCGCCGAATCCCGGGTCTTTAAAATCGCGGAAAGCCGCGCAAATAAAGATGAAGGCCCGAAAAACATTGCTGATGTGCTCGACGCCACCGTCGCCCGTATCGAACAACTGTTCCAGCAGCCACATGACGGTGTGACCGGTGTGAACACCGGTTATGACGATCTCAATAAGAAAACCGCTGGCCTGCAGCCGTCGGATCTGATTATCGTCGCGGCGCGTCCGTCGATGGGTAAAACGACATTTGCGATGAACCTCGTCGAAAATGCAGCGATGTTGCAGGACAAGCCGGTACTGATTTTCAGTCTTGAGATGCCCTCCGAGCAGATTATGATGCGTTCCCTGGCGTCACTCTCGCGCGTGGATCAGACCCGCATTCGTACCGGTCAGCTGGATGACGAAGACTGGGCGCGGATCTCCGGCACCATGGGCATTCTGCTGGAAAAACGGAATATCTATATTGATGACTCCTCCGGCCTGACGCCGACGGAAGTCCGCTCCCGTGCGCGTCGTATCGCCCGTGAACACGGCGGCATCGGCCTTATCATGATCGACTACCTTCAGCTGATGCGCGTCCCGTCGCTCTCCGACAACCGTACGCTGGAAATTGCAGAGATTTCCCGCTCACTCAAGGCGTTAGCCAAAGAGCTGCACGTGCCCGTGGTGGCACTCTCACAGCTTAACCGCTCCCTGGAACAACGCGCCGACAAACGCCCGGTCAACTCCGACCTGCGTGAGTCTGGCTCCATCGAGCAGGATGCTGACTTAATCATGTTTATCTACCGTGATGAGGTTTATCACGAGAACAGCGACCTGAAAGGGATCGCCGAAATTATTATTGGTAAGCAACGTAACGGCCCAATCGGTACGGTACGTTTGACCTTTAACGGACAGTGGTCGCGTTTCGACAACTATGCCGGTCCTCAATATGATGATGAGTAATTTCTAAGGAATTCAAATGCAAGCGGCAACAGTAGTCATTAACCGCCGCGCTCTGCGACACAACCTGCAACGACTGCGCGAACTGGCTCCCGCCAGCAAGCTCGTTGCAGTCGTGAAAGCGAACGCTTACGGACACGGTCTCCTTGAGACCGCGCGAACGCTCCCCGATGCCGACGCCTTTGGCGTCGCCCGTCTTGAAGAGGCCATCCGCCTGCGCGCGGGTGGGATCACACAACCCATTTTACTGCTGGAAGGCTTTTTCGAAGCCACTGATTTACCCACTATTGCTGATCAGCACCTGCATACCGCCGTTCACAACGAAGAACAACTGACTGCGCTGGAAACCGCCGAGTTAAGTGAGCCAGTAACCGTGTGGATGAAGCTCGATACGGGTATGCACCGACTGGGTGTGCGTCCGGAAAACGCACAAGCGTTTTATCAGCGTTTATGCCAGTGCAAAAATGTGCGCCAGCCAGTGAACATCGTCAGTCACTTTGCTCGTGCTGATGAGCCTGAATGTGGTGCGACCGAACAACAGCTCGATATCTTTAATACCTTCTGCGAAGGTAAGCCGGGAATGCGCTCGATTGCCGCGTCTGGCGGTATTTTGCTGTGGCCGCAATCGCACTTCGACTGGGTGCGTCCGGGCATTATTCTTTACGGCGTATCGCCGCTGGAGAACAAACCCTGGGGGCCGGATTTTGGCTTCCAGCCAGTGATGTCATTGGTGTCTAACCTGATTGCCGTGCGTGAGCACAAAGCGGGTGAACCCGTGGGCTACGGGGGAACCTGGATCAGCGAGCGTGATACCCGGTTGGGCGTTGTGGCGATGGGCTATGGAGATGGTTATCCACGTGCCGCGCCGTCGGGTACGCCAGTGTTGGTTAATGGTCGCGAAGTGAAGATTGTTGGTCGCGTGGCGATGGACATGATTTGCGTCGATCTGGGGCCGGAAGCGCAGGAGAAAGCGGGTGACGCAGTGGTGATGTGGGGTGAAGGCTTGCCCGTCGAACGCATTGCTGAAATCACGAAAGTGAGTGCTTACGAACTTATCACACGCCTGACGTCGCGGGTAGCGATGAAGTACATAGATTAATCCATGGCTGGAGTGAGAGTGTTACTCTCACTCCACGTTTATTAACATCCCCTCGATCTTCTGCCATATCCGGTTTATTGTTGAAATCCCTGCCTCATC
This sequence comes from Pantoea sp. LS15, assembly GCF_012241585.1. Lineage (NCBI taxonomy): Bacteria > Pseudomonadati > Pseudomonadota > Gammaproteobacteria > Enterobacterales > Erwiniaceae > Pantoea > Pantoea sp. LS15. The sequence continues at coordinate 57,817 of NZ_JAAVXA010000013.1, read as the reverse complement.
GAATTCCGGAGAACCATCGCGTGTTTCAGAAAGTTGACGCCTATGCCGGCGACCCTATTCTCTCCTTAATGGAGCGTTTCAAAGAAGATCCTCGCAGCGACAAAGTGAACCTCAGCATTGGTCTGTATTACAACGAGGATGGCATTATTCCTCAGTTGCAGGCGGTTGCAGAAGCCGAAGCACGCCTGAATGCTGTACCACATGGCGCATCGCTTTATCTGCCGATGGAAGGGTTAAATACTTACCGTAACACCATCGCGCCGCTGCTGTTTGGTGCCGATCATCCGGTGCTCGCGCAAAAACGTGTCGCCACCATCCAGACGCTTGGCGGGTCAGGTGCGCTGAAAGTCGGTGCAGACTTCCTGAAAAAATACTTCCCGGACTCCGGGGTATGGGTGAGTGATCCTACGTGGGAAAACCACGTGGCTATCTTTGAAGGCGCAGGTTTTAAGGTCGCGACTTATCCATGGTTCGACAGCGAAACCAACGGTGTGCGTGTAGAGGCACTGCTGGAAAAACTGCACACCCTGCCGGAGCGCAGTATTGTGCTACTGCATCCATGCTGTCATAACCCGACCGGTGCGGACCTCACTAATGACCAGTGGGATGCGGTAATTGAGGTACTGAAAGCGCGTAATCTGATCCCGTTCCTCGACATTGCCTATCAGGGCTTTGGCGCAGGCATGGAAGAGGATGCTTATGCAATCCGCGCCGTTGCCAGCGCAGGCCTGCCGGCACTGGTGAGTAACTCTTTCTCTAAAATCTTCTCTCTGTATGGCGAACGCGTCGGCGGTCTGTCCGTAGTGTGTGAAGATGCCGAAGCCGCAAGCCGTGTGCTGGGTCAACTGAAGGCGACGGTGCGCCGCATTTACTCCAGCCCACCAAACTTTGGTGCGCAGGTCGTCGCCACGGTTCTTGGTGATGAGCAACTGAAAGCATCCTGGCTTGCTGAAGTGGAATCAATGCGTACGCGCATTCTGGCGATGCGTCAGGAACTGGTTAACGTCCTGAAAAAGGCCGTGCCGGGCCATAACTTCGACTATCTGCTCAAGCAGCGCGGGATGTTCAGTTATACCGGCCTGAGTGCCGCTCAGGTTGATCGCCTGCGCGAAGAGTTTGGTGTCTACCTGATTGCCAGCGGCCGTATGTGCGTGGCGGGGCTGAATGCCAGCAATGTTCAGCGCGTGGCGCAGGCATTTGCTGCCGTGATGTAAGTAAGTGATCACATTCTCTCTTCTTTCTGAAGAGAGAATGTGATCTTTCTTCTTTTTTCGCTGATCCATAAGCAAAAACTCCTTTCCTTCGCTTCCCGCTGGGGTTATGGTCGGATAGTTTTTTGACCGTTCGCTCAAAATAAAACGATAACAAACTGAATATTCAGGGGAAAACATGCGCAAGATCACACTGGCGCTCAGCGCCGCCTGCTTATTGTTCTCGCTTAATAGTGCAGTCGTTGCGCGAGCTTCCGCACCGACACCGCTTTACACCGGAACCACCGCCGCCATCCTTGCCGAGCAGGCGCCTGTTCACTGGGTCTCTGTGGCACAAATCGAAAATAGTCTGATGGGGCGTCCGCCAATGGCTGTGGGCTTCGATATTGACGATACCGTCCTGTTCTCAAGCCCGGGTTTCTGGCGCGGCAAGAAAACATATTCACCAGACAGCGAAGACTATCTGAAGAACCCGGAGTTCTGGGAAAAAATGAACAACGGCTGGGATGAGTTCAGCATCCCGAAAGAGGTCGCCCGATCGCTTATTGCCATGCATGTTAAGCGCGGCGACAGCATTTACTTTGTTACCGGACGTAGTCAGACCAAAACGGAAACGGTATCCAAAACCTTGCAGGACGATTTTCTGATCCCTGCCGCTAACATGAATCCAGTCATTTTTGCGGGAGATAAACCCGGTCAGAACAGCAAAACGCAGTGGCTGGAGCAGAAAAATATCAAAGTGTTTTATGGCGATTCTGATAACGATATCACGGCCGCGCATGATGTGGGGGCCAGAGGGATCAGGGTGTTACGCGCCTCTAATTCGACCTATCGACCACTGCCAATGGCCGGGAAATTTGGTGAAGAGGTGATTGTTAATTCTGAATACTGAGGTATGCTGGTTTTTTGTACAAATCACGCCTGCCGGGTTTACCTTTTGTCGTCTTGCTGCACACTTAAAGAGGCAGGAACTCAGGTCGTGTCCAACCCATTTACAGGGGAGCTAAGATGACAATTTCGGAGATACTCCAGTACTGCATGAGTAAGCCCGGCGCTGAACAAAGCGTCCACAGCGACTGGAAAGCCACGCAGATCAAAGTGGGTGACGTGCTTTTTGCAATGGTGAAAGAGGTTGAAGGCCGTCCGGCGGCTGCACTGAAAACCAGCCCGGAACTGGCTGATTTATTACGCCAGCAGCACCATGACGTCCGACCGAGCCAGCATCTCAACAAGGCTCACTGGAGCACTGTCTACCTCGACGGCTCTCTGCCGGGCTCGCAAATTTACTATCTGGTGGATGCATCGTACAAGCAGGCAGTTGAACTGCTGCCGGAAACGACCCGACAGCAGCTCTCCGTGTGACAATTACAGCAATGGTTTAAGGAAGCGTGCGGTGTGCGAGGCTTCGCACTCTGCAACGGTCTCTGGCGTACCGGAGACGAGGATTTCACCGCCGCCGCTACCGCCTTCCGGGCCAAGATCGACAATCCAGTCAGCGGTTTTAATCACATCAAGGTTGTGCTCAATCACCACAATGGTGTTGCCCTGGTCTCTGAGCTGATGCAGTACGTCCAGCAACTGCTGGATATCGGCAAAGTGCAAACCTGTGGTGGGTTCATCCAGGATATAAAGCGTCTGGCCCGTGCCACGTTTGGAAAGCTCACGCGCCAGCTTCACGCGCTGGGCTTCACCACCCGAAAGCGTCGTTGCTGACTGACCGAGACGGATATAGGTCAGCCCTACATCCATTAACGTTTGCAGCTTACGCGCCAGCGCCGGGACGGCATCGAAGAACTCGCGTGCTTCTTCAATGGTCATATCCAGCACTTCATGGATAGTCTTGCCTTTGTACTTAATTTCAAGCGTTTCGCGGTTATAGCGTTTGCCTTTGCACTGGTCGCACGGCACGTAGATATCCGGCAGGAAGTGCATCTCAACTTTGATCACCCCATCGCCCTGGCACGCTTCACAGCGTCCGCCACGCACGTTGAAGCTGAAACGTCCTGGTGTATAGCCGCGTGAACGAGATTCCGGTACGCCAGCAAAGAGTTCACGTACAGGCGTAAAGACGCCAGTATAGGTCGCCGGGTTAGAACGTGGGGTACGGCCAATCGGGCTCTGGTCGATGTCGATAACCTTATCGAAATGCTCCAGCCCTTGAATATCGCGGTACGGTGCAGGTTCAGCAAGCGTTGCGCCGTTCAGCTCCGTCTGTGCTATCGGGAACAGCGTATCGTTGATCAGCGTTGATTTACCGGAACCGGACACGCCGGTGATGCAGGTAAACAGGCCAACCGGCAGCGTCAGGGTGACGTCTTTCAGGTTGTTGCCGCGTGCGCCAGTCAGCTTCAGCACTTTTTCCGGGTTCGCTGCCACGCGTTGTTTCGGCACGTCAATCTTGCGCTTGCCGCTCATATACTGGCCGGTCAGCGATTCAGGTACCGCCATGATATCTTTCAGCGTCCCTTCCGCGACCACCTGGCCGCCATGCACGCCTGCGCCTGGGCCAATGTCGATAACGTGGTCAGCGGCTCGAATCGCGTCTTCGTCATGCTCGACCACAATCACCGTGTTACCGAGGTTACGCAGGTGGATCAGCGTGCCGAGCAGGCGTTCGTTATCACGCTGGTGCAGGCCGATAGATGGCTCATCCAGGACGTACATCACGCCAACTAAACCCGCGCCGATTTGGCTGGCAAGACGGATACGCTGGGCTTCACCGCCGGAGAGCGTTTCAGCGGAGCGGGAAAGTGTCAGGTAGTTCAGTCCGACGTTCACCAGGAATTTCAAACGATCCCCGATCTCTTTCAGCACTTTCTCGGCGATTTTCGCGCGCTGTCCGGAGAGTTTCAGGTTGTTGAAGAAGTCCATCGCGTGGCCGATGCTCATGTCTGAGATGGTCGGCAGCGCCGTGTTTTCGACAAACACGTGGCGCGCTTCCCGACGCAGACGTGTACCGTCACAGGTGGCGCACGAGCGGTTGCTGATGAATTTTGCCAGTTCTTCGCGTACTGCGCTGGATTCGGTCTCTTTGTAGCGGCGCTCCATGTTGTGCAGCACCCCTTCAAACGGGTGGCGACGCACGGAGGTATCGCCGCGATCGTTCATGTACTTGAACTCGATGTTCTCTTTGCCGGAACCGAACAGAATCACTTTGTGCACACTCGGGCTCAGGCTGGCCCACGGGGCTTCAACATCGAACTTATAGTGCTCTGCCAGCGATTTCAGCATCTGGAAGTAGTAGAAGTTACGCTTGTCCCAGCCGCGAATGGCCCCGCCCGCCAGAGACAACTCCGGATTCTGGATCACTCGGTCCGGGTCGAAATACTGCTGAACGCCAAGGCCGTCACACGTCGGGCACGCGCCCGCCGGGTTGTTGAAGGAGAACAGGCGCGGTTCCAGCTCGCGCATGCTGTAGCCGCAAATCGGGCAGGCAAAGTTGGCGGAGAAGAGCAGCTCTTCTGCTTTTGGGTCGTCCATATCGGAGACCACGGCCGTGCCACCAGAGAGTTCCAGTGCCGTTTCAAAGGATTCCGCCAGACGTGTCGCGAGATCGTCACGTACTTTGAAGCGGTCAATCACCACTTCGATGGTGTGCTTTTTCTGCAGCTCCAGCTTGGGTGGGTCTGACAGGTCACATACTTCACCGTCGATACGAGCGCGGATATAACCCTGGCTTGCGAGGTTCTCCAGCGTTTTAGTGTGTTCACCTTTACGTTCTTTAATGATGGGTGCCAACAGCATCAGGCGTTTGCCTTCTGGCTGCGACAGCACGTTATCCACCATCTGGCTCACGGTCTGGGCCGCCAGCGGGACGTCGTGGTCCGGGCAGCGTGGCTCACCCACACGGGCATACAGCAGACGCAGGTAGTCGTGAATTTCGGTAATGGTACCGACCGTTGAACGCGGGTTATGCGAGGTAGACTTCTGCTCAATGGAGATGGCAGGGGACAACCCTTCAATATGGTCGACATCCGGTTTTTCCATCAGCGACAGGAACTGACGTGCGTACGCAGAGAGTGATTCAACGTAACGACGCTGTCCTTCGGCATATAAAGTGTCGAAAGCCAGTGAGGATTTGCCAGACCCCGAAAGCCCGGTCACGACGATGAGTTTGTCGCGAGGGATTATGAGGTTGATATTCTTGAGATTGTGGGTGCGGGCGCCCCGAACTTCGATCTTATCCATTCACCTTTCCCGGTTGGAACACGGATTGCCTGGTTTGTTTGAAGGACAAACGGCTGTCAGAAACGGCTAATTATGACACAATTTAACCTGTTTGAATATACAGTATTGGAATGCATTTTCCGATTGGCTATGTAACAATGTAGCGTTCGCACGAGAACTCTGGAATCCATCTCGCAGCTATCAAAATGCAGCATGGAAATGGTACACTCGCGCGTTTACACTATTAAGAAACGTATTCAGGAGACACGAACATGGCCAGCAGAGGCGTAAACAAGGTGATTCTCGTCGGTAATCTGGGCCAGGACCCGGAAGTACGCTACATGCCGAGTGGTGGCGCAGTTGCCAACATTACGCTGGCTACTTCCGAATCCTGGCGTGATAAAGCGACCGGTGAGATGAAAGAGCAGACTGAATGGCACCGTGTTGTGCTGTTTGGCAAACTGGCAGAAGTGGCCGGTGAATATCTGCGTAAAGGTTCTCAGGTTTATATCGAAGGCCAGCTGCGTACCCGCAAATGGACCGATCAGTCCGGCGCTGAGAAATACACTACTGAAGTGGTGGTAAACGTTGGCGGCACCATGCAGATGCTGGGTGGCCGTCAGGGTGGTGGCGCACCAGCAGGTGGTGGCCAGCAGCAGGGCGGTTGGGGTCAGCCTCAGCAGCCGCAGGGTGGCAACCAGTTTAGCGGCGGCGCACAGTCTCGCCCGCAGCAGCAGTCTGCTCCTGCACCGTCTAACGAACCACCAATGGATTTCGACGACGATATTCCGTTCTGATCCTCTGATATCCAAACAAAAAACCCAGACAATAGTCTGGGTTTTTTTATTCCGTAAGGGATCAGGTAATCACCATCGGCCAGTCTGGCGGTGTGTGGCTCATTGCTTCAACCATCACCACTTTAATATTTTCCCAGACGGCGGCAATGTCCAGCAGGGTGATGCCAAGAAGACCAGTGGCAAACCAGCAAGCTGCGCCTAACCCCAACAGAGTGCTGATGATAGCAAGGCCAGCGTAATCAGACTTACGAAACTGAATGTTCAGCGTGCTGGCTAAAAACATCAATACCGCACTCAACAACGGCCAGCGTAAGAGAACCATGCTGGTAGTAATGGTTGCCATAAAACCCATCCTCTACAAAACAGACTCACTGAATGAAACAGTGTTTATTATTACACAAGATATGTGAACTATATCACACTTGATGATTTATTCGCCAGAGTCAGAGGTGTGAAAATGGGAGGATTCACAACTGAATGAAAGGGGGAGGTATCAGAAAGAAAATATATCTTTGCAGGCTAAGAAACCCTTTTCCCCTGCTCTTCATAACGAATTCATTGAGATAGCAAAACCTCTGCAAGACGGCGCCTGTTGTACAGCGTTTACAGCAATAAACGTATGGATTATGCTTGAGTGGACATATTAATTTACTCGCAGCTAACCTTTCAGGTTTTTGAATTTTATTGTTATTTTATTTATTTGTCCGTTTTTAATTACACACAACAGTCGTTTCATTTCGCTGTGCTGATATTCAGCCTCCAGCTTTGGCTGACCAGTTTTTGAATCTGAAGAAAGTTGCGTCCGGTTTATCGCGTGATAATCGGCGAAAAGATGAAAAAAAAACGATGTGAGATTGTCAATGACAGCATGCAGGCTTTGCATGCACTGGCTAAGTTGATGCCCCAGCTTCACACTCAGTGTTCACTGGCAGAAATGCTGGAGACGATCAATCGATCTCTGGGGGCAAGCCTTGCCTGGGTTAGCGTTAATGATAATGACGGACTGCACCGTGTGGTCTGCGCGGGTGATGTAGCCTGCCACTCTTTTGAAGTCGCCGATTTTCTGGCGGGAGCCCTGTTACAGCGGCATCACCGGTCATGGCGGGTGGTCTACTGGAAAGAGAAGATTGGTCGCGCCTTATTTCCTCCGCAGCACCCTGGCTATACGCAATTGCAAAGCGGTGTACTATGCAAACTTTCGACCCATAACTGGCATTGCAGGGGATATTTCTTTCTGGCATTTGATGAGAAATTGTATTCTCTGCCAATCCTGAAAAATATCGTCGTGGTGCTGGTCGAAAAATTAAAAGACTATTTTGAGGAAATTATTGCCCGCGAGAAAACCGCACAGGAAATGCAGCGTGTCGTGACACAATATAAGACCCTGTTTGAGCGGGCTCCGGTTTTAATGAATTCTTTCGACAAATTTAACCGCTGCGTGTTGTGGAATGCCGAGTGTGAAAAAGTATTTGGCTGGACGATGGCGGAGATCGGGGCTCATGCCGATCCGCTCTCGCTGTTTTACCCCGATCCTGAAGAGCGGCGTCGGGTAAGAGAGTCGGTAAATATCTCTCCCCTCAAGGACATGTATGAGTGGCATCCACTACGTAAAGACGGTACGCAGTTGACCGTATTGTGGTCAAACATACTGTTGCCGGACAACTCTATCCTGAATATTGGGCTCGACATTACCGAGCGAAAGAAAGCAGAGCAGCGGTTGGAAGTGAAAGCCACGATTGACGATCTCACCGGCTGTTTTAACCGTTCGGCGATTTTGCAGCAACTGGAACTTGCTCAATCAGCAAATGCCAGGCGGGAGGCTAACAGCCATTTTTGTGTCCTGATGTTTGACCTGGATTTTTTCAAACAAATCAATGATGAGTGGGGACACCAGGTAGGCGATGCGGCGCTTCTTCACTTTTGTGATTGTATCCGTGAGTTAGCCCCTTCAGATTCTGCATTAGGGCGCGTGGGAGGGGAGGAGTTTTTGCTTCTGCTGGCGCAAACTCATGGTCATGACGCGGCGCAACTGTCCGCCAGGCTGCATACCACGCTAAAAACCAAACCGCTGAGGGTTGGAGAGAAAAAACTGGAGTTGTCGTTTAGTGCTGGGGTTGTGGAGGTGTGCGGGGATCAGTTCGATACGTCGGCATTGCTGACGCGCGCTGATAAAGCATTATATGACGCCAAGCGTACGGGACGGGGAAAAACGGTAGTGGCAGCTGACTATTTATAAATCAGCGAACAAAATACACCCGAAAAAATAGCATAGAATTTCATGAAGAAGTTGTGCTTTTTTCATGCTGTCAAAAGTTTGGCTTAATCAACGATCCTCTGTTGTGTTATCTTCGCACCTCCCTTACGGGATGGATAAATATTTTCCTTAATTGAAACGGAACGAATACTTACAGTTTAGCTTACGGGAAAATATTATCGTCATAACGAAATTTAAGATTTTTAATACTAAAAGTCAGTTGCTAACTTCGCATGATTCATGCAACGTAATCACCTGTTTAGCAAAGCATCCGGCCTTCATTACTACAGGCGTACAACATGCAGGGATATAGGGCGGGAAATGAATCGTAGCGCGCGGCACAAGATGCTCAGGGTGGTAGGGATCATCATGGTAGTTATGCTACCGGTGATGCTTGCGCTATGGTTTGCCCAGCTAAGAGCCGTATCGGAAACAAGCGCTCAGCTACGTACCTTTGCTGAACTGGCTTTAGACAAAACAGAACTGGTTATTCAACAGGTTGAACTGGCCCGGGACGAGGCGACAAAATACCAGGGCGAACTTTGCACGCCAGGACATCGTCAATATATGCTGAACGTTGTTCGTGGCCGTCTGTTTGTCGCCGATTTAATTTATGCCGAAGGTCAGAATTTTCTTTGTTCGACCGTTTTTACACCGGAACATCCATACTCAATTTCCGTCGCCAATTACACGCGTAAACCTGACGTCGCTATCTATTATTATCGCGATACCCCATTTTATACTGGTTATAAAATGACATATATGCAGCGTGGTAATTATGTGGTGGTGGTCAATCCGCTTTCGTACAGTGAAGTGATGTCAAACGATCATTCCCTTTCATGGGGAGTGTACGACACGATAACCAACGCATTCTTTTCCGTTAGCCAAAAAGCCAATATTTCTTTATTAAATTCGATGATTCGGGATAAGGAATCGGTATTTCAAAAAGATAACCGTTTTTATACCGTCGTAAAATCGCCAAAAAGACCTATTGCGGCTATTGTGTCAACATCGAATAAACGCTTTTATGAAACGCTTTATCATCAGGCAACATTGACGCTGCCACTGGGGATGATCTGCAGCATTATTATTTTGCTGGTATGGTCGCGTACCCATCGTGAACTTAATTCCCCAGGGCGGTTGTTGCAACGCGCGCTCAACAAACGCCAGCTTTGTGTGCACTATCAGCCGATCATTGATATCAAGAACAACCAGTGTGTAGGGGCTGAAGCGCTGTTACGTTGGCCTGGTTTTAACGGACAGGTGATGAGCCCGGCTGAGTTTATTCCGCTGGCTGAAAAAGAGGGAATGAGCGAGCGGATAACGGATTATGTTGTTGAGGAGGTGTTCAGCGATCTGGGCCATTTCCTGGCCGCGCATCCGCATCTCTATATCTCGATTAACCTGTCGGCCACGGATTTCCACTCTTCGCGGCTGATCGCCATGATTTCTGACAAGGCCCGCCACTATGACGTGCGCGCGCAGCAGATCAAAATCGAAGTGACGGAACGTGGGTTTATTGATGTGCCAAAAACCACGCCGGTGATTCAGGCTTTCCGTCAGGCAGGTTATGAAGTGGCAATCGATGATTTCGGGACGGGTTACTCTAACCTGCATAACCTCTATTCGCTGAACGTTGATATCCTCAAAATCGACAAATCCTTTATCGACACCTTAACGACCAACAGCACCAGTCACTTGATCGCCGAGCATATTATCGAGATGGCACAAAGCCTGCGGCTTAAAACCATTGCGGAAGGTGTAGAGACGGCAGAGCAGGTCGGTTGGTTGTTGAAGCGCGGTGTTCAGTTCTGTCAGGGATGGCACTTCGCGAAAGCGATGCCGCCCCAGGAATTTATGACCTGGCAGCAGCAACCTTTGCATTGATAGTGATTAATTCAACTGATGGCGATAATCGCTCGGCGTGCGGTCAAATTCGCGACGGAACACGCGGGAAAAGGTTTGTTGCGACACATAGCCAAGATCCATTGCGATATCAAAAATGGGCCGCTGCGTGGAGCGTAGCGCCTGAGCTGCCAGCAGCAGTCTGCGCTGACGAATGTATTCACCCAACGTCTGATGCATAACCGTCCGGAACATTCTCTGTAAATACCATTTCGAATAGCCCGATTTTTTAGCGACCACATCAATGTTCAACGGTTGGTCGATATGTTCATCAATCCATTCAATAAGTGTCTGAATAATCTGCTGATGCGACATACGGTTGCCCCTCTGTAGATACAACTTTCCTGGTTGATTCGTCGTTTTCTCTGCGGGGGAGTATAATTCCTCAAGTTAACTTGAGGTAAAGAGGTTTTATGGAAAAGAGATTGCCGCGAATTAAAGCACTTTTAACACCTGGTGAAGTGGCGAAGCGAAGCGGTGTTGCGGTATCGGCGCTCCACTTCTATGAAAGCAAAGGGTTAATCAAGAGTATCCGTAACGGTGGAAACCAGCGTCGCTATACCCGCGATGTGCTCCGCTATGTGGCGATTATCAAAATTGCGCAACGAATCGGAATTCCCCTGGCCACCATCGGCGAGGCATTTGGTGTGCTGCCGGAAGGTCACACCCTAAGCCCGAAAGTCTGGAAAGAGCTTTCATCCCAGTGGCGTGAAGAACTGGACAGGCGTATCCATACGCTGGTCGCACTGCGTGACGAGTTGGATGGTTGCATTGGTTGCGGCTGTTTGTCCCGTAGTGATTGTCCGTTGCGTAACCCGGGCGACAGGCTGGGTGAACAGGGGACGGGGGCGCGGTTGCTGGAAGAGGATTAATAAAGAACTAAAGCGCCACATAAGGGCGCTTTAGTTTTTCCCGGTCTTTGTCTTTCTCTCTATCCCGCTGGTTCACGGGAGGGTTTCCCCCGACATCAGCACCCCTCATGTCGAGCTGGTTGGGGAGGTTCCGGATTGTGCTGACACTTTAATTCTATGCAAGCCCTGTCATTTCGCCAGCTACACCGGTTGTTTTTTAGCCGAATTTTTTTCGCGGTGTTGTTCGATTTTCTATAGTTAAAAAGTATGAATAACAGGAGACAACCATGCTCACGGTACACCACCTTAACCAGTCGCGCTCACATCGTGTGATCTGGGCGCTGGAAGAACTCGCCCTGCCTTATGAGATCATTCACTACCAGCGCGAAAAGAACATGCTGGCTCCTGAGTCCCTCAAAAAAGTGCACCCGTTGGGCAAATCGCCAGTCGTCGAAGATAACGGCCTGATTCTGGCCGAGTCAGGTGCCATTCTGGAGTATCTGCAGGAAACGTACGATCCCGACTCACGGTTGAAACCCTTAGATCCCGCTCATAAGGTGCAATATCGCTTCTGGCTGCATTATGCCGAAGGGTCGCTGATGCCGCTGTTACTCATGAAGCTGGTGTTTAACAGCCTCGGTAAACCCCCTGTGCCGTTTGGTATCCGAACCCTGGGCAAAGCGCTGGGACAGGGAGTGCAAAAAGCCTATCTCAACCGTCAGCTGGAAACCCATGCACGTTTCATTGACTCACATCTTGCGGAAAACAGCTGGTTTGCCGGGGACGCGATGAGCATGGCCGATATTCAGATGAGTTTCCCGATCTTTGCCCTGCTGGCGCGTGGAGGCATCAATAATCTGCCGCATATTCAGGCATGGAAGAAAAAGATTGAGAATAGCTCTGCCTGGCAAAGAACACTGGAACAAGGTGGTCCTTTATCAATCCCGGGTGACGATTGAAATGTAAACGAATTGCGCATAAACGATAACGTTTGCGCATCCTCTGTTTATTTCTTCAGCGTCATAAGTGAATTTTAGCGAAAAACGACAAAGTTCAGTTGAAAAGGGCGGTGATTAGGCTAGATAATCGTTTGCCTTAATTTGACCACCCGTTTGTAAGTGCGGAGCTAAACGTTTGCTTTTTTTGTGACGCCCTTTCGTCACAAACGCAACTCAAGGATTTGACGTTTAGCTGGCAGTGGCGTCTCCACCACGCTTACGGACTTTCTAAAAACTCTCAGGGGATGTTTTCTATGTCTACGCCATCTGCGCGTACTGGCGGTTCACTTGACGCCATGTTTAAAATTTCGGCTCGCGGCAGCACCGTGCGTCAGGAAGTTGTTGCCGGTCTGACAACGTTCCTGGCGATGGTTTACTCCGTCATTGTTGTGCCGGGCATGCTGGGCAAAGCGGGCTTCCCGCCTGCAGCTGTCTTTGTTGCGACCTGCCTTGTGGCCGGTGTGGGCTCCATCGTGATGGGGCTGTGGGCGAACCTGCCGCTGGCGATTGGTTGCGCCATCTCTCTGACGGCGTTTACCGCATTCAGTCTGGTGCTGGGCCAACACATCAGCGTACCGGTTGCGTTGGGCGCCGTGTTCCTGATGGGTGTGCTGTTTACCGTTATTTCAGCGACCGGCATCCGTAGCTGGATTTTGCGCAACCTGCCGCACGGCGTAGCGCACGGTACGGGTATCGGTATCGGTCTGTTCCTGCTGCTGATTGCCGCCAACGGCGTCGGTCTGGTCATCAAGAACCCGCTGGACGGTCTGCCGGTTGCGCTTGGTCACTTCGCGAGCTTCCCGGTGATTATGTCCTTGATTGGCCTGGCGGTGATTATCGGTCTGGAAAAACTGAAAGTTCCGGGTGGTATTCTGCTGACCATTATCGGGGTTTCTATTGTCGGCCTGATTTTCGATCCAAACGTCCACTTCTCCGGTATTTTCGCCATGCCGTCGCTGAGCGATGACAAAGGCAACTCCCTGATTGGTAGCCTGGATATCGTCGGCGCGCTGAACCCGGTGATCCTGCCAAGCGTGCTGGCGCTAGTGATGACCGCTGTGTTTGATGCGACCGGTACAATCCGTGCAGTCGCGGGGCAAGCGAACCTGCTGGATAAAGACGGTCAGATTATTGATGGCGGCAAAGCGCTGACGACCGACTCCCTGAGCAGCGTCTTCTCTGGTCTGGTGGGTGCGGCTCCGGCTGCAGTATACATCGAGTCCGCAGCGGGTACGGCGGCAGGCGGTAAAACCGGCCTGACGGCGATCACCGTCGGCGTGCTGTTCCTGCTGATCCTGTTCCTTTCTCCGCTGTCCTATCTGGTTCCGGCGTATGCGACTGCACCAGCGCTGATGTACGTTGGTCTGCTGATGCTGAGCAACGTGGCAAAAATCGACTTTGCTGACTTTGTGGATGCGATGTCCGGCCTCATCACTGCGGTATTTATTGTGCTGACCTGTAACATCGTGACCGGCATTATGATCGGTTTCGCATCACTGGTGATTGGTCGTCTGGTCTCTGGTGAGTGGCGCAAACTGAACATCGGCACGGTGGTGATCGCTGTTGCGCTGGTGGCGTTCTACGCGGGCGGTTGGGCAATCTAAGTTGTCCTTTGATGCGAAAACGGGTGGCTCAGGCCGCCCGTTTTTATTTTCAGGACTCATCCCGTTGCCTTTTACGTTACTCTGAGGAAGATAGAATAAAAGGCACGACGCCTTCCGTAGTAGATAAGCAACACAGCAAACAGGGAACGCATGGAAATCTTCTTCACAATACTCATCATGACCCTTGTGGTCTCGCTATCCGGGGTGGTTACACGCGTACTGCCCTTTCAGGTCCCTCTACCATTAATGCAAATTGCCATCGGCGCGCTGCTGGCGTGGCCGACGTTTGGCCTGCACGTGGAGTTCGATCCCGAACTGTTCCTCGTGCTGTTTATCCCGCCACTGCTGTTTGCTGATGGCTGGAAAACGCCCACGCGCGAATTCCTTGAGCACGGGCGAGAGATCTTCGGTCTGGCGCTGGCGCTGGTGGTGGTCACCGTGGTCGGAATTGGTTTTCTGATCCACTGGGTGGTGCCGGGTATCCCGTTAATTCCTGCTTTTGCGCTGGCTGCCGTGCTGTCACCAACCGATGCTGTGGCGCTTTCCGGCATCGTGGGGGAAGGACGTATTCCAAAGAAAATCATGGGGATTTTACAGGGTGAGGCGCTGATGAATGACGCCTCCGGCCTGGTTGCCCTGAAGTTTGCGGTGGCGGTCGCGATGGGTACGATGGTCTTTACCGTCGGCGGCGCGACGCTGGAATTCTTCAAAGTGGCGATTGGCGGTATCCTGGCCGGTTTCGTGGTGAGCTGGCTGTATGGACGTTCGCTGCGATTCCTCAGCCGTTGGGGCGGTGATGAGCCTGCAACGCAAATCGTGCTGCTGTTCCTTCTGCCTTTTGCCTCTTATCTGATTGCCGAACATATAGGCGTGTCAGGCATTCTGGCGGCGGTGGCGGCAGGCATGACCATCACCCGCTCCGGCGTGATGCGTCGTGCACCGCTGGCTATGCGTCTGCGTGCGAACAGCACCTGGGCAATGCTGGAATTTGTCTTTAACGGCATGGTGTTCCTGCTCCTGGGCCTGCAATTACCAGGCATTATGGAGTCCTCACTGGTGGCGGCAGAAGCCGACCCGAACGTTGAAGTCTGGATACTGTTTACCGATATCGTGCTGATCTACCTGGCGCTGATGCTGGTGCGTTTCGGTTGGTTGTGGACGATGAAAAAGTTCAGCATGCGTTTCCTGACGAAAAAGCCGATGGAGTTCGGCTCGTGGACTACGCGTGAGCTATTGATTGCCTCTTTCGCGGGGGTACGCGGGGCGATTACCCTCGCCGGTGTGCTCTCTATTCCACTGCTGCTGCCGACGGGCGATGTCTTCCCGGCGCGCTATGAACTGGTGTTCCTTGCGGCAGGTGTGATTCTGTTCTCGCTGTTTGTTGGCGTGGTGATGTTGCCTATTTTGCTGCAGCACATTGATGTGGGTGATTCGACCCAACAGCATAAAGAAGAGCGCATTGCCCGTGCGGCGACTGCCGAAGTGGCGATTGTGGCAATTCAGAAAATGGAAGAACGTCTGGCCGCCGATGCGGAAGAGAACATCGACAATCAGCTGCTGACGGAAGTCAGTTCCCGCGTGATTGGTAACCTGCGTCGCCGTGCCGATGGGCGTAACGATGTGGAAAGTTCGCTGCAGGAGGAGAACCTGGAACGTCGGTTCCGTCTGGCGGCGCTGCGTTCAGAGCGTGCCGAACTGTACCACCTGCGCGCCACGCGACAGATCAGTAACGAGACGCTGCAAAAGCTGCTGCATGATCTGGATCTGCTGGAAGCGTTGTTGATAGAGAATCAGTAACCTTTTCCCCTCTCCCCATAGGGGCGAGGGGCTCGATCGGTTCCCTCTCCCGCCGGGAGAGGGCTAGGGTGAGGGGTTAGGAACCCAAAACCCTTCACAACATTGCAGCCATGCCTGTGCGCTGTGCGACAAATACACCCCTTCGCGCCATATCATCCCTAACTGCCAGTGAAGATTGCTCTCCAGCGGGATCCAGCGCAGCGTGTTTTTATCCAGTCGCTCGCAAATCGGTTGTGGCAGGATGGCAATCCCCACACCTGCCTGCACCATCGCGGCCAGGAAATCCCACTGACCACTGCGAACCGCAATGCGCGGCTTCACGTTGTGTTGATTAAATAACGTCATCAACTGGCGGCTGAGCGCAAAGTCTTCGTTGTAAATCAGCAGCGGGTGTTCGCCGAGAAGCTCGGGTTTCACCGAGTCTCTCTTCAGCCAGTCGCCGGAGCGTGGAACCAGTACGCACAGTGGATGGCTGAAGAGCGGCAGTGTCGCCAGGCCACTCTCTTCCTCAACGGGGAGAGCGGTCATCGCCACGTCCAGCTCGCCGTTGATAACCGCCTGCTGGACGGTTAATCCGCCAAACTCAGATATCTTCAGCTCAACGCCGGGATAGCGCTGACGAAACAGGCTAATTGGCCCGGCCATCATCATCCCTACCATCGGCGGAATGCCGAGACGAAGCACACCTTTCGTCAGATGATTGATATCGTCCAGCTCCGCTTCCAGTTGACGGAACTCCGCCAGGATTGCCAGCCCACGTTCAAAGACGACGCGTCCGGTATCGGTCAGTAACAGCTTGCGCCCGTCGCGGATCAGCAAAGTGCAGTTCAGTTCATCTTCGAGGTTTTTCAGCATCTTGCTGATGGTGGGTTGGGTAACAAACAACTTCTCCGCTGCGCGGGTAAAACTTTGCTGACGAACCACTTCGACAAAATAGCGCAGCGTTCTTATGTCCATGATTATTCCTCGAAACTATACCTTTGATGATTTTAATTCATTTCTGTCCATACCGTGCGCTCACTATACTGGCGCTTCGTCTCATTTTTGAGGAACCCCCCATGGCCGTGGCGTTAAGCCGTGTTACGCCTGCCTTTGTGCAACGACTCCAGGTACCGGTTCAGGTACTGCTCTACGCGGGACTGTTTGTTTTTGCGGAATATCTTGTCGGCTGGTTGCATCTGCCGCTGCCAGCCAACCTGGTGGGGATGATGCTGATGCTTACGCTCATCCTTTGTCGCGTTATTCCCCTCAAATGGGTGCGCGCTGGCGCGCGCTGGCTGCTGGCGGAGATGCTGCTGTTCTTTGTCCCTGCTGTGGTGGCGGTGGTGAACTATGCGCAACTGCTGATGGTGGATGGCTGGCGCATCTTTGCAGTTATCGCGCTGAGCACGCTGATGGTGCTGGGAGCGACCGCCTGGGTGGTAGATAAAGTCTATCGGTTTGAAATCAGCAGGCACAGAAATGACTAACTTTCAGATAAGCATGCTGTGCCTGATTGCGACGCTGGTGATCTACTTTGCTAACAAGCGGCTGTATCGCCGTTTTCACGCCCTGCCGCTGATGCCGCTGGTCTTCACACCGATCCTGCTGGTGCTGATGCTGGTCTTCGGTCACATCTCCTGGCAGAACTACATTGGCGAATCCCACTGGCTACTGTGGCTGCTGGGGCCGGCAACTATCGCCTTTGCCGTCCCGGTGTATGACAACCTGGCGATTATCAAACGCCACTGGATGTCACTCAGTGCAGGCGTGATCACCGCCACGGTGGTGGCGGTCTGTAGCTCGGTCTGGCTGGCACGGCTGTTTACGCTGCCTGATGAAATTCAGCGCAGCCTGGCGGTACGTTCGGTGACGACGCCATTTGCGCTGGCCGCAGCCAAACCGCTTGGCGGACAGCCGGATCTGGTGGCGCTGTTTGTTGTTGTCACCGGCGTCTTCGGCATGGCGGTGGGCGATATGCTGTTTCTGCGCCTGTCTATTCGGGAAGGGATGGCGAAAGGCGCGGGGTTTGGCGCGGCATCGCACGGTGCGGGCACGGCACGTTCCTATGAACTGGGTCAGCAGGAGGGCGTTGTGGCAAGCCTGGTGATGATGCTCTCTGGTGTGGTAATGGTACTGATTGCGCCGCTGGTGGCGTGGGTGATGTTCTAAATTCCCCGGCCAGAGTGACCGGGGAGAAAGACTTAGTGTGCGCGGCCTTGTTCAACGCCCAGGCCGGTTTGAGAGCGGATAAACTGGGCGCGGAATTTCTCGCGTTCCAGGTTACCCTCCGGGGAGTTATCGGTGGCCGAGAAGACCCAGATACCGATAAACGCCACGGCAATAGAGAACAGCGCCGGGTATTCATACGGGAAAATCGCAGTTGCGTGACCGAGGATCTGTACCCAGATGGTTGGGCCCAGAATCATCAGGATCACCGCCGTCAGCAGTCCCAGCCAGCCACCAATCATCGCCCCACGGGTGGTCAGTTTTGACCAGTACATGGAGAGCAGGATGATAGGGAAATTACAGCTGGCCGCGATCGAGAAGGCCAGCCCCACCATAAAGGCGATGTTCTGCTTCTCAAAGAGAATACCCAGCAGAATAGCGACCACACCCAGCACCAGCACGGTGATCTTGGAAACCTTCAGCTCATCACGTTCACTCGCGCCTTTACGGAAGACGTTGGCGTAGAGGTCGTGTGACACCGCAGATGCACCTGCCAGCGTCAGCCCTGCTACCACCGCAAGAATGGTGGCGAAGGCCACGGCGGAGATAAAGCCGAGGAACAGGTTACCGCCCACCGCGTCGGCCAGATGTACCGCCGCCATGTTATTACCACCAATCAGCGCCCCCGCCGCATCTTTGAACACCGGGTTTGCTCCCACCAGCATGATGGCACCAAAGCCGATGATAAAGGTCAGGATATAGAAGTAACCCATGAAACCAGTGGCGTAGAAAACGCTCTTGCGTGCTTCGCGTGCATCGCTCACGGTGAAGAAACGCATCAGGATGTGCGGCAAACCTGCGGTACCGAACATCAGACCCAGACCGAGCGAAAGGGCTGAAATCGGGTCTTTCACCAGGCCGCCAGGGCTCATAATGGCTTCGCCTTTCGGGTGGACCGCCATCGCTTCGGTAAACAGGTTATTGAAGCTGAACCCAACGTGTTTCATCACCATGAAGGCCATAAAGCTGGCGCCGAACAGCAGCAGGACGGCTTTGATGATCTGCACCCAGGTCGTTGCCAGCATGCCGCCGAACAGGACGTACATCACCATCAGAACGCCAACCAGTACCACTGCGACGTGGTAGTTCAGGCCGAACAGGAGTTCGATTAATTTACCCGCGCCGACCATTTGTGCAATCAGATACAGCGCAACCACCACCAGCGAGCCACAGGCTGAGAGGGTGCGAATTGGCCCCTGTTTCAGGCGATAAGATGCGACGTCTGCAAAGGTGTAGCGTCCCAGGTTACGCAGGCGTTCAGCAATCAGGAACAGAATGATTGGCCAGCCGACCAGGAAGCCGAGCGAGTAAATCAGACCATCGTAGCCTGAGGTATACACCAGGGCGGAGATGCCGAGGAACGAGGCCGCGGACATAAAGTCGCCGGCAATCGCCAGCCCATTCTGGAAACCGGTGATGTTGCCGCCCGCAGTGTAGTAATCGTTACGGGAGCGCACGCGTTTCGACGCCCAGTACGTGATGTACAGCGTCAGCAGGACGAAAATCAGGAACATCACAATCGCCTGCCAGTTGGTTGGCTGGCGCTGTACCTCGCCGGTAATGGCATCCGCCGCGTGGGCGGCAAAGGGAAGTGTGGCGGCTAGCGCCGTCAGGACTCGCTTCATGATGCTTTTACCTCTCTCAGTACCGCTTTATTAAGACGATCGAATTCACCGTTTGCGCGCCAGACGTACACGCCGGTCAGCACAAATGAAATCACAATCACGCCAATGCCAATGGGGATCCCGCGCGTGACGCTGGTCCCCTCGTGCAGCGGGGTACCGAGCCAGTGTGGGGCAAAGGCGATAAGCAGAATAAAGCCGACGTAGATAATCAGCATGATGATGGAAAGGAAGAAGGCAAACCGTTGCCGTTTATCGACGAGCTCCCTGTAGTGCGCACTATTCTCTATCTGCTGACAAATATCGTTATTCATCACAGAGTCTCCAGAAGTATTGGTAGGGGAGGTTTTATTGTTCCCTCTCCCTTGCGGGAGAGGGTTAGGGTGAGGGGGTTACGAAGGCATTGCGATGGCCTGCTTCTCTTCGAGCAGTTTGTCCACCACACCCGGATCGGCGAGTGTTGAAGTATCACCGAGGTTACTGGTGTCACCTGCCGCGATTTTGCGCAGAATACGACGCATAATTTTGCCTGAACGGGTTTTCGGCAGCGAGTCGGTCCAGTGCAGAACATCCGGTGTGGCAAGCGGGCCAATCTCTTTACGTACCCAGTTGCGCACCTCGGCATACAGCTCTGGCGATGGCTCTTCACCGTGGTTCAGGGTGACATAGGCGTAAATCGCCTGGCCTTTGATGTTATGCGGGATACCCACAACGGCGGCTTCAGCAATCTTCGGATGAGACACCAGCGCAGATTCAATCTCGGCGGTGCCCAGACGGTGGCCGGAGACGTTCAATACATCGTCCACGCGTCCGGTTATCCAGTAGTAACCATCTTCATCGCGACGCGCGCCATCGCCACTGAAGTACATGTTTTTAAAGGTCGAGAAATAGGTCTGCTCGAAGCGTTCGTGATCGCCGAACAAGGTGCGCGCCTGACCTGGCCAGGAGTCAGTGATCACAAGGTTGCCTTCGGTTGCCCCTTCCAGCGGATGACCTTCGTTATCTACCAGCGCAGGTTGTACACCGAAGAATGGGTTCGTTGCAGAACCCGCTTTCAGTTGGGTCGCACCTGGCATTGGGGTGATCATAAAGCCGCCCGTTTCGGTCTGCCACCAGGTGTCCATCACCGGGCATTTCTCATTACCGATTTTCTTCCAGTACCACTCCCAGGCTTCCGGGTTGATAGGCTCACCCACGGAACCAAGAATGCGCAGGGAAGAGCGGTCAGTACCTTCGATGGCTTTATCGCCTTCCGCCATCAGCGCACGGATCGCCGTTGGCGCAGTATAGAGAATGTTGACCTTGTGTTTGTCGACCACCTGGCACATACGCGCCGGGGTTGGCCAGTTCGGTACACCTTCAAACATCAGCGTAGTGGCACCGCAGGCCAGTGGGCCGTACAGCAGGTAGCTGTGCCCGGTTACCCAACCCACATCAGCAGTACACCAGTAAATGTCGCCCGGGTGATAATCGAAAACGTATTTGAAGGTGGTAGCCGCATAGACCAGATAGCCGCCAGTGGTATGCAGCACACCCTTCGGCTTGCCGGTCGAACCGGAGGTGTAAAGAATGAACAGCGGATCTTCTGCATTCATCTCTTCTGGCTGATGCTGGTCGCTTGCTTTTTCAATCAGATCGCTCCACCACAGGTCACGACCTTCTTTCCAGTCGATCTTACCGCCGGTACGCTTGAGCACCACAACGTTGCTGACGCTTTTCACGTTCGGGTTTTTCAGTGCTTCGTCGACGTTTTTCTTCAGCGGAATACTGCGACCAGCGCGCACGCCTTCATCGGCGGTGATCACCAGTTTAGAATTTGAATCGACAATACGACCAGCAACCGCTTCTGGCGAGAAGCCGCCGAAGATGACGGAGTGGATCGCACCGATGCGCGCGCATGCCAGCATGGCAACCGCCGCTTCGGGTACCATCGGCATATAAATAGCCACGACATCGCCTTTTTTAATGCCCTTTTCCAGCAGGACGTTGGCGAAACGGCACACGTCGCGGTGCAATTCTTTATACGTTATGTGTTTGCTCTGCGAGGCATCATCGCCTTCCCAGATGATGGCCGTCTCATTCCCGCGCTCGGCAAGGTGACGGTCAAGGCAGTTTGCCGCCAGGTTCAGCGTGCCATCCTCGTACCATTTTATGGAGACGTTGCCTGGCGCAAAGGAGGTGTTTTTCACCTTCTGATAAGGTTTGATCCAGTCAAGGATATGACCCTGTTCACCCCAGAAGATGTCCGGGCTGTTGATAGATTGCTGATATTTCTCGTGGTACTGCTCCGGGGTGATCAGGCAACGGTCCGCAATGTTTGCGGGAATGTCATGTTTGTGTATTTGGCTCATGGCTTTTTTTCTCCTTGTAAGATGTTAATAATATGTCGCAAAAACGTTAATTGTAGGGGCTTTACAAGCTTTGTTTATTATTTGGGCGGCAGATCACGCATTGTTTGAATAGTATGAAAAATGAGCGAATGAAACTTTGAAGAAAAATAATTTAGTGAGACGATTATTCATAATTTAACCTAAAAAAGCGTTTTTATAACAAAAGGTTATTTATCGGGATTATCACAAACTCTCGTCATAGCAACTTTTCGTAGTGAAACGCATCGTTCTTTAAGGCTTGCGCAACATACCGCGCAAATGATACTCATACGCCGCGTTAAAAAATCCCATAAACCAACGCAACACAATTCATACCCTTTCAGTATGGCTCCATATTCATGCAGTTTGAGTGATCAGGGAGCTTCATTGAGGAAGTCAGTTTCTATGAAAAACGTTAAAGTCAGCCTGGCCTGGCAAATTTTGCTAGCCCTTGTGCTGGGCATCTTGCTGGGCAGTTACCTCCATTATCACAGTGACAGCCGCGAATGGCTGATTGCGAACCTGCTCTCGCCGGCAGGCGATATCTTTATTCATCTGATCAAGATGATTGTGGTACCCATTGTGATCTCGACGCTGGTGGTCGGTATTGCGGGCGTCGGCGATGCGAAACAGTTAGGCCGTATCGGGGCGAAAACCATTATCTATTTCGAAGTGATCACGACGATTGCCATTATCCTGGGCATTACAATGGCGAATGTGTTCCAGCCAGGCTCCGGGATTGATATGTCGCAACTGGCGACGGTGGATATTTCGAAATATCAAAGTACGACTGCTGATGTGCAGAGCCATGCGCATGGCCTGATGGGAACGATCCTGTCGCTGGTGCCAACTAACATCGTGGCATCTATGGCAAAGGGCGAGATGCTGCCTATCATCTTCTTCTCGGTGCTGTTTGGTCTGGGCCTCTCTTCCCTGCCTGCGACACACCGTGAGCCGCTGGTGACGGTGTTCCGCTCAATCTCTGAAACCATGTTCAAAGTGACTCACATGGTGATGCGCTATGCGCCGGTTGGGGTGTTTGCGCTTATTGCTGTGACCGTAGCGAATTTCGGTTTCGCCTCCCTGTGGCCGCTGGCGAAGTTGGTGATTCTGGTGCACTTTGCCATCCTGTTCTTTGCATTGGTGGTGCTGGGCATCGTGGCGCGTCTGTGCGGGTTGAGCATCTGGATCCTGATCCGTATTCTCAAAGATGAGTTGATTCTGGCTTATTCCACTGCAAGCTCTGAGAGCGTACTGCCGCGCATTATTGAGAAGATGGAAGCCTACGGCGCACCGGCGTCGATCACCAGCTTCGTGGTGCCAACCGGCTACTCCTTTAACCTGGATGGCTCTACGCTGTATCAGAGTATTGCGGCGATCTTCATCGCTCAGCTCTACGGGATTGACCTGTCGCTGTGGCAGGAAATTGTGCTGGTGCTGACCCTGATGGTGACCTCAAAAGGTATCGCAGGCGTACCGGGCGTTTCGTTCGTGGTGCTGCTGGCAACGCTGGGTAGCGTCGGGATCCCGCTGGAAGGACTGGCATTCATCGCCGGTGTTGACCGTATCCTCGACATGGCACGTACAGCGCTGAATGTGGTGGGTAACGCCCTGGCGGTGCTGGTGATTGCCAAGTGGGAACACAAATTCGACCGTAAAAAAGCGCTGGCGTATGAACGCGAGGTGCTGGGTCGTTTTGATAAGACGGCTGACCAGTAATGTAAAAAGCCGGGTGGCTTGCGCCACCCGGCAATGTTTACTCCCCGCTCAACGCATCAAACTCTTCGCATCCCGTATCAAACCCTTCAGTACAACTCAGGTTCAACCAGTACAGCGCTTTCTGTTTATTGGGGATGATAAAGCCCTTCTCACCCTGTCTGAACAACATTCCAGCCCAGTACTCTGCGTAGCCCGTACGTGAAAGTGCTGAACTGCGTTTAAACCATGATGCCGCCTGAACATCGTCCTGAGCCACTTCTACACCGTTGGCATAAATCAAACCCAGCAGCAGTTGCGCATCTACCGCCGAGTCATTGTCGATATCTTCGGTTGCCGTTTGCAGCAGTTTGATGGCCTGTGGATAGTCGGTTTTGCCTGCCAGGGTGTTGACCAGCACGCGTGCCAGCATGATCGCCCCTCGTTTACTGCCTGCGATGTTCGCCTGCTGCGCCAGTGCTTTAGCCTGCGCATAATCACCCTGTGTAAACTGAATTTGCGACAGCAGTGCCATCGCATCGACGTCGCCCCCTTTTGCCGCTTTCTCTGCCCATAGCGCCGCCTGTTTGCTGTCGCCAGAGCTGAAGTACGTATCGGCAAGATAATACTGGGCGCGGGCATCACCCGCTTCAGCTTGCTCTTTATACTGGCTGCCAATCTCATCGGCACGGGCAAGCGACGTAAAAACTAACAACAACAGGAAAATGTGTTTCATGGATTCTTATCATCTTGGTACATGCCGCGCAGTATAATCGCGGTGGCAGAAGAAAAAAATGGGTGCATTAAGACCTCAGCATCCGACAAGCCGGGCGGAATCGTCGCTCCGCCCGAAGAGGTTAGCCTGCGTTGCAGGCTAATTTCGCCGCCACCTCCTGATGTTCACTCTTTATTTTGAGTTCGCATAACTTACCGCGATTAATAAAGGTAAATATCACTATCGTCAGGCAAATAATAAAGACAATGCCTAACGCAGTTTTTAATGGCGTCATGCCTTTTACTCCTTGTGAAAACTAGAATAAGAGGCTACTCTCAACCTGTTGGGGGTTGAGGGGTAGCCTCGGGTAAATGACGATTTCCCGGGGCTTTCCACTTTCTGTCCCTCAACAATGCTCAAGACAGAAAGTCTTAAGCACCCGCCGCACATCTTATCCCTCTGAATTAAAATGCAAAGATGTAATTCTTGTTTGCGTAAATTACATTATTTCTGCGAGCGGCTTTCCAGAATAATAATTGATATTTCGAATGCTTTAAGCAGAAATAAAAAGGGAGTGAATATCTCACTCCCTTTATTCACTGATGAATTAACAGCTTCAACCCATTGCGCTTTCGCGCAGGCGGGCTTTCAGCTTGTTATATTCGTCGATGACATACTGTTCCGCAGCGTGCTGATCCGCAATTGGCTCCACGTTGACGGCGCAGTATTTATACTCCGGCGTTTTAGTTATCGGGCTTAAGTTCTCCGTCACCAGCTCGTTACAGGCGCCAATCCACCACTGGTAGGTCATATAGACCGCACCTTTGTTAGGACGGTCGCTGACCTGCGCACGAGTAATGATTCGGCCTTTACGCGAGTTCACCCACACCAGCGCTTCATCCTCAATACCGAGACGGTCAGCGTCGGCGGTGTTGATCTGCGCATAGCCTGGTTCATCCGCCAGTGCCGCCAGTGCGGCACAGTTGCCGGTCATGGAACGACAGGAGTAGTGGCCAACTTCACGCACGGTGGAAAGCACCATCGGATACTCATCGGTGAGTTTGTCGATGGGGGCGACCCAGTCACACGTGAAGAACTGAGCCAGCCCGTTCGGGGTGTCGAACTTCTCTTTGAAGAGATACGACGTGCCCTGATCAGCCTCTGACTCATCCCTGCATGGCCACTGGATATACCCCAGTTCACCCATTTTTTCGTAGGTGGCACCAAAGAAATCCGGGCACAGATGACGCAACTCATCCCAGATTTCCTGGGTGTTGTTGTAGTGCATCGGATAACCCATGCGGGTGGCGATTTCGCTGATAATCTGCCAGTCCGTTTTCAGATCCCACTTCGGCTCTACCGCTTTAAAGAAGCGCTGGAAGCCACGGTCTGCTGCCGTATAGACACCTTCATGTTCACCCCAGGACGTTGACGGTAGAATCACATCCGCCGCTGCCGCGGTTTTGGTCATAAAGATATCCTGGACAATCACCAGCTCCAGGTCCTCAAACCCTTTGCGCACCGCTGACAACTCGGCGTCGGTCTGGAGCGGATCTTCGCCCATGATGTAAGCCGCTCGCACTTCACCGTGTGCCGCGCGGTGCGGCAGCTCGCTGATGCGATACCCGGTGTGTTCCGGCAGGCTTTCCACGCCCCAGGCCTTCGCGAATTTGGCGCGGTTCTCCGGGAATTTCACGTACTGATAGCCCGGATAAGTATCCGGCAGTGCGCCCATATCACACGCGCCCTGCACGTTATTCTGCCCACGCACCGGGTTGACGCCAACGTGCGCCTTACCGAGATTCCCCGTCAGCATGGCGAGGCTGGTCAGAGAACGCACGGTTTCCACCCCCTGGTAGAACTGGGTCACGCCCATGCCCCACAGGATCGCGGCGGTTTTCGCCCCGGCATACATCCGAGCCGCCTGGCGGATCTCCTGCGCGCTAACACCGGTTATCGCTTCTACCGACTCTGGCGTATAGCCTTCGACAATTTTCCGGTACTCGTCAAAGCCTTCCGTACGGGTGGCGACAAACGCCTGGTCGTACAGGTTCTCTTCAATAATGACGTGCCCCATTGCGTTCAACAGCGCGATGTTCGAACCGTTTTTCAATGCAATGTGCATATCGGCAATGCGCGCGGTTTCAATTTTGCGCGGATCGCAGACGATGATCTTCGCCCCATTCTGTTTGGCGCGAATAACATGGTTCGCGACGATAGGGTGAGAATCTGCCGGGTTATAGCCGAAAATAAACACGAGATCGGTATTATCTATCTCGTTGATCGCATTACTCATTGCGCCGTTACCGACCGACTGGTGCAGACCTGCAACCGATGGGCCGTGTCAGACGCGAGCGCAGCAGTCGACGTTATTGGTACCAATAACGGCGCGCGCGAATTTCTGCATTACATAGTTCGTTTCATTTCCTGTCCCACGTGAGGAACCGGTGGTCTGAATGGCATCCGGGCCATATTTGGCCTTAATGGCACTCAGGCGTGAGGCGACGTAATCCAGCGCCTCATTCCAGGAGACGGATTCCAGTTTGCCACCGCGTTCGCGGCGGATCATAGGGGTTTTCAGGCGCGGGGTGAGGATTTGAGTATCGTTAATAAAATCCCAGCCGTAGTAACCTTTCAGGCATAGCGTGCCCTGATTGGTTTTCCCCTGTGCGGCCTCCGCCCGGACGATTTTGCCGTTATCGACCACCAGGTGAATTTTGCAACCTGAGGCACAATAAGGGCAAACCGTGACGACTTTTTTCATCAGTCTGCTCCAGTTAATCGAATCTTTCGCACCCACTATGCAGCTTCTATGCCATGTTTTTTATATGGGTATACCCAGACTTTACGGCCCATTTGCAGTGAAAACCCTGACGAAAAGCAGCCAATCGTCAAAATTGACGTGTCGACAGGGCAGCGGATGTGACATGGGTTGAATTTTCGTGACTGAAAAAACTATTTGACTGGAGCCGACGGCAGAATGGTTCAGACTTAAAATAATCCCCTGACGGAAGCATGCGATGAAACCGGCGATTCTGGTGGTTGATGACGATATTGCAGTCTGCGAACTGCTTCAGGATGTGTTGAGTGAGCACGTCTTTAGTGTGCTGGTCTGCCATAACGGCCAGGATGCCCTGAACCGTGTTCATCAGGAGCCGAATATTGCTCTGGTTCTGTTGGATATGATGCTGCCGGATATCAACGGTCTGCAGGTTTTGCTGCAACTGCAAAAGCAGCGTCCGGCGCTACCGGTGGTCATGTTAACCGGGCTGGGCAGTGAGTCCGATGTGGTGGTGGGGCTGGAGATGGGTGCCGACGATTATATTGGCAAGCCGTTTAACCCGCGTGTTGTGGTCGCCCGCGTTAAAGCTGTGCTGCGTCGCACGGGCGTGCTGGCCGCTGACGTTCCCGTGCCGAGTGTAGAGGGGATTACCTTTAACGGCTGGACGCTGGATACCGCGCGCTGTGAACTGAGCGATCCTAACCGTAACACCGTGCCCTTAACACAGGGCGAGTACGGCTTACTGCTGGCACTCACGCAAAATGCTCGCCGGGTACTGAGCCGTGATCAACTGCTTGAGTTGACCCACAGTGAAAGCGCCGAAGTTTTTGACCGCACTATTGATGTGTTGATCATGCGCCTGCGACGAAAAATCGAGGCCAACCCGCATCAGCCAGCACTCATTAAAACCATCCGTGGACTGGGCTATGTTTTTGCTACTGACGTCTCTCACAGTGAGAAAGCGGCCTAAGTATTCTCTTTAATAAACAGCTGCAACTCGGCCAGCGTTTTCGCGCCGTCAATCGCATTGGCGGCCAGCAGGCTTGCCCGCGCACAGGCGTGTGCCAGATAAATACTCTCCGTCAGCGACAACGATTCATGGCAGCCGTATAAAAAGCCCGCACAAAAGGCATCTCCCGCGCCAACGCTGCCGATGATCTGTTCCTGTTCCAGCAACCATGATGGGATCCAGCGACCTTCTTCGCCGTGTGCTTCACCCCATGCCCCTTCCGGGCAGTGGATAACCACGCGCTGACGGACGCCAGATGCCAGCAGTTGAGAAGCGGCCTGGGCAATATGGGCAATGTGCAGTGCATCATGCTCGTCACGCATCTCCAGCCCGCTAAACTCTCCGGCTTCAAGCTCATTAATTACCAGATAATCGAGATGGCGAAGGGCAGGGAGCACCAGCGGCTGATAGCGCGGGTCACCCTTGCGGGAGACCAGATCGAGTGAGGTTTCATACCCTTGCTCGCGCATTTGTGCCAGTAACCGTGCGCTACGGGTGCCGAAATCATCATCGGGCATGTCCAGGCTGTCGAGGAGTAACAGGTAGCCCAGATGGAAAATTTTCATCGTGCCATCAAGGCGGTCGAAGGCGGGAAGGTCCAGCAGACGGTTTGCCCCCGGTGAGTGGAAAAAGGTGCGCTGTCCGCTGGGATCGGTCATGACCTGCGACATGGAGGTTGGGGCAAAGGTCGTGCGTTGCACCCGCTGGCGGTTGACGTGGTACTGGTCGAGCATTGCCAGAATGTAGTCCCCGTCGCTATCTTCACCAATCAGTCCCACCGCCTGCAGGGGCAGGGCAACATGCATTTTCGCCAGCGTCAGCAGAACGTTGAGCGGTGCACCACCGGTGGAACGTTCGCTGTGGGTAATTTCTGCCAGCCAACCACGTTCTGGCCATTGCACGATCTGGTGGACGTGATCCACCAGCATATTGCCCGCAGCGATAATTCCTTTGCGTTCCATTATGCCTGCCCCGCGCTGCCAAAGATGCGCATCTGTTCAGCGACCGTATCGGTAATCGCCTCTTCTATACCCAGCAGCAGCTCGGCAAACTCGTCATAGAGTGGCTGGCGTTTTGCCATACGCTGCTCAACGGCGGACAGGGCCGCTTGCGACATCCCGGT
This sequence comes from Pantoea sp. LS15, assembly GCF_012241585.1. NCBI lineage: Bacteria > Pseudomonadati > Pseudomonadota > Gammaproteobacteria > Enterobacterales > Erwiniaceae > Pantoea > Pantoea sp. LS15. The sequence continues at coordinate 28,710 of NZ_JAAVXA010000013.1, read as the reverse complement.
GTAGAAGTTGATTTTATGAATGCCCAGTTCGATGGCGCGACGAAAATCGGCTTCGCTAATCCCGGAGCCCCCATGCAGCACCAGCGGCAGACCCGTCTGCTGGCGAATCGCATCCAGGCGCGGGAAATCGAGTTTCGGCTCGCCTTTGTATTTGCCGTGCGCATTACCAATGGCGACGGCCAGGGCATCAATACCCGTCAGATCGACAAATTCGCGTGCCAGTTGCGGATCAGTAAAAAAGGCTTCATCCGCATGCCCATACAACGCGCCGCCTTCGTCACCGCCAACCGCGCCCAACTCAGCCTCCACCGACACACCCACCGCATGGCACATCTTCACGACTTCTCGTGTCTGGCGAATGTTTTCCTCGTAACTCAACGCGGAGCCATCGAACATCACCGAACTGAACCCTAAGCGCAGAGCCCGCACCACAGCCTCGAAATGCAGACCGTGGTCGAGGTTGAGGACCACGGGAATATCGTGGCGAGCGGCCTCGAACTTCACCGCTTCGACGAGCGAATCCAGCGACACATACTTAAAATGCACTTCGGCGATGTTGATGATAAACGGCGATCGTTCCTGCCTGGCGGCGGCAAATAACGCACGCAGGAAGTGGGAGTCGAGAACGTTAAACGCACCCAGTGCGTAGCCGTGCTCTCTGGCGTGCTCAAGACCGTCGGCAAGAGAAATCAATGGCATCATTCACTCCTTATATCCGAAACAGACTGTACTCGTTGCACAACACCAGTACCGCCGGTTCGTCTTCTTCAATACTGTTGTAGCGAGCAATGGGCTGCAGAAAATGGTTATCGTGTTCGTCGTCGTTCACGGATGACACTTCGCCCACCAGAACGTCGCCAAACCCGCGTTCGCCCCAGAAACTGTGGTACAGGCCGGGCGTCAGACAGATGCTTTCCCCTGGTGTGAGGCGCAACTGGCTACCGGGCGCGTGGGTCTGCCGACAGCCGTCGACGGTGACGGTCACGTCGGTGTTTTCGGTCTCTTCATGCGCGCCGGCGTTCCATAACTCAATAATCAGATTCCCGCCGCCCCGGTTGATGATGTCTTCCCGCTTGCGCCAGTGGAAATGCATCGGCGTGACCTGGCCGTCTCGCACGTGCATGATTTTTTCTGCGTAGCATTTTTCATACGGCACCCCGTTGGGTGAGCCATTGCGCAGAGTAAACAGCGTCAGGCCCTGGGCGGCAAAATTGTTGCCACCGAATGCCGTCACGTCCCAGCCGAGCCTGAGGTCGAACACTTCCTGCCATGCAGCCTGGTCAAGCTGCTGCCATTTTGTTGGCGGAAAGCTGGCGAAAGGGGGGAGGGGCACATCGTGCATGGAGAAAAACTGCCGGGTGTGGCCGAGGATTTCGTTGATGTCGGAGCGTTTCATGGGGACTCCTTGAAAACAGTTCCCTCTCCCGGTGGGAGAGGGAAAAGGGTTACTTAACCGTCCATCCCTTATAGGTTCCGACATTCTTTTTATCGATCATCGTCACCGGGATCAGCACAGGCGCTTTCGGTGCAGGCTTGCCCTGTAATATGTCATAGCCGATCTCCACCGCTTTTGCCGCCATCACCTGCGGATCTTGCGCTGGGGTCGCCACAAACAGGGAGTTTTCCCGCTTCAGCGCTTCTTCACCGTCCGGGCTACCATCCACGCCGACAATAAAGAACTCGTTGCGTTGTGCCTGCTTGGCTGCCAGATCGGCACCGATCGCGGTAGGATCGTTAATCGCGAACACGCCGTCGATCTTCGGATTGGCGGCCAGTAAGGAGGTCATCACTTCCAGCCCACCCTCACGGCTGCCTTTGGCGTTCTGGTTATCTGAGAGCACCTTGATATCCGGGTGTTTTTTGAATTCTGTCTGACAACCTTCCACGCGGTTTTGTACTGCTGACACCGGTGGCCCGTTGATGATCACCACATTGCCTTTACCTTTCAGGCGGTCGGTTATGTACTTACAGGCCATTTCGCCTGCCTGGGTGTTATCGGAGGTGATGGTGGCATCTGCCCCTTCCGCTGCCACGTCAACCGCGACCACTACGATCCCGGCGTCCTTCGCGCGTTTTACCGCCGGGCCGATACCTTTGGAGTCCGCCGCGTTAAGGATGATCATGTCCACTTTAGCGGCAATAAAGTTGTCGATCTGCGCCACCTGCTGACCCAGATCGTAACCGCTGGAGACCAGCGTGACTTTAACGTTATCCCCCGCCAGTTTGCGCGCTTCCAGCTCGGCACCTTTGGTGATCTGCACGAAGAACGGGTTAGCCAGGTCACCCACCGTCACACCGATGGACTTCAGATCTTTCGCCTGCGCAAACGGCGTTGCGGCAAGCAGTGCGCCAGCACAGAGCGCGGTCACTAACGGTTTCAAACGCATCTTTTCTTCCTCGCTTGTAGGGTATTGTTGTTATGCACTTTGATGGTGTCGGGTACGGTATTTGTCGATCAGCACCGCAATGATGATCACCGCCCCTTTGATCACCAGTTGCCAGAAGTAGGAGACGCCCATTAGCGTCATGCCATTGTTGAGGGTGGCGATGATCAGCGCACCGACCAGCGTGCCGGTGATCGTGCCGATCCCGCCGACGAAGCTGGTACCACCGAGGATCACTGCCGCAATCGCATCCAGCTCGTAACCCATGCCCAGATTGCCGTTGGCGCTGTAAAGTCGCGATGCGCTCATTATCCCGCCCAGGCCCGAGAGCAGACCGCTCATGCCGTACACAAACAGCAGTACCATCCAGACCTTAATACCGGTCAGTCGTGCCGCCTGCATGTTGCCACCGACCGCGTAGATGTGAACCCCAAGCGTGGTGCGGCGCAGGATAAACCAGCACACTGCAATCACTGCCAGGGCGATCACCACCAGCCAGGGAATGGGGCCGAGATAGTTATTACCGATCCACTCAAAATTGATGTTTGAGTTAATGACCGTTGTGCCGTCGGCAAGCAGATAGGCCGCGCCGCGTAGCGCGGTGTAGGTCCCGAGCGTGACGATAAAGGGCGGCAACCCGGCAAAGGCCACCAGCGCACCGTTGAATAGCCCCAGCACCATTCCAAGCATCAGGGCCGCCGGAATAGAGAGCATGGAAAATTCCGGGATCAGGGATACCACCATCGCGGCCACCGCTGTGGTGCCCAGAATCGAGCCTACGGAGAGGTCAATCCCGCCAGTTAAGATGATGAATGTCATCCCTGCCGCCAGCACAATGTTGATCGAGGCCTGACGGGTAATGTTGAGCAGATTGCTCTCGGTGAAGAAGTTAGGGGCGATAAAACCAAATACCGCCACAATCAGGATTAAAATCGGCAAAATACCGACCGTTTGCATCAGATCGCTCATCAGCATTTTTTTTGCGGAGGCGGATTTCACCACCTGCTGCGGACTGGTTGAATGTGTCATGGTTACACCGCCTGATGATGAGTGTCGTTCACGCCGGTAGCCAGCGTCATGATGTTTTCCTGAGAGATGTCATGCCCGTGGAGTTCGCCCGCAATGCTGCCTTCACGCATGACGTACACCCGGTCACTCATGCCCACCACTTCCGGCAGTTCGCTGGAGATCATCAAAATCGCCACGCCCTTGCGCGCCATCTGGTTCATGATGCGGTAGATCTCGCTTTTCGCACCGACGTCCACGCCGCGCGTCGGTTCGTCCAGAATCAGAATGCGCGGGCCGATTGCTACCCAGCGGGAGATCAGCAGTTTTTGCTGGTTACCACCTGATAGCCCACCTGCGCGCACCTGAGAATGGGGCACGCGGATGTTAAGCAGGGCGATGGCGTCATCGGAAATGGACTGTGCTTTTTTGCGGTTAAGCATGCCGAAGGTGGCGTCGCGCTCCAGCGTGGCCATGGTGATGTTCTCCTGCGCCGCCAGTTCCAGGAACAGCCCCTGTTCCTTGCGGTTTTCAGTGAGAAAACCGATCCCGTTTTCAATCGCCGCCCGCGGGGAGTGGATTACCACTGGCTCGCCATCAACCTCAATCATGCCGCCCGTGGCTTTGCGTGCGCCGAAGATCAGTTGCGCCAACTCGGAGCGGCCAGCCCCCACCAGGCCCGCCAGACCGACAATTTCCCCTGAACGTACCTGCAGGCTGCAAGGCTGTACTTTTTTACCGTCGGTGAGGTGGTGAACGTTGAGACGCGGGCTGCCGAGCGGAATATCACGTTCTTTGTTAAACAGATCGCTTAAGGGGCGACCGACCATCATCTTCACCAACTCAGAGGCGTTCAGTTTGTCGCGCGTCAGGCTGCCGACGTATTGCCCGTCACGCAGAACGCTGACACGATCGGAGAGTTCGTACACTTCCGCCATCCGATGGCTGATATAGATGATGGCCATTCCTTCATCACGCAGGCGCAAAATCAGTTCAAACAGGCGATGGGTTTCTCGTGAGGAGAGGGCCGCAGTGGGTTCGTCCATCACCAGAATGCGGCTGTTGCGGTGCAGTGCGCGGGCAATTTCCACCTGCTGCTGCTCGGCAATGGTCAGCTTCATCACCAGGTCGGTGGCGTTAAAATGTGCGCCAAGGCGCTCAATCACAGCCTGCGCCTGAGCAGCCATCTCTTTGCGCTGTACCAGCCCGCCCCGTGACAACTCGCTGCCAAGAAAGATGTTTTCAGCGACAGTCAGATTGGGCGCCAGCTGCATCTCCTGATAAATCAGGGTAATGCCTGCGGCCAGCGCATCTTTTGGCCCCTTGATGTGAAACGGCTGACCGTCGATCAGGATCTCACCGCTGGTGGCGGTATAGGCTCCCGCGAGGATCTTCATCAGCGTGCTTTTCCCCGCGCCGTTTTCACCCATCAGCGCGTGGATCTCACCGGGGAAGACCGTCAAATCCACACCCTTGAGCGCGTGGAAATTGCCAAACGTCTTGGCAATGTGACGCATCTCTAATACCGGGGTTCTGCTCATGGCGGATCTCCTGTGAATGTCGATATCTGCACTTCATCACAGGTGCGTAAATGCAAAATGTCAGAAGCCGTTCATATTTGTCATAGTTATGAATAGTTAATGTCGATCACAGTTACGGAGCTAACATGTCATCACACCGCCCCCCGTTTTTTGCCAGCGCCCGTGGTCGCCTGCTGATTTTCAATCTGCTGGTGGTTGCGGTGACGCTCATGGTCAGCGGTGTGGCAGTGCTGGGGTTTCGTCATGCCAGCCAGATCCAGGAGCAGGTTCAACAGCAAACGCTGGATGACATGACCGGCAGTATGAATCTCGCCCGGGATACCGCCAACGTGGCAACGGCGGCGGTGAGGCTTTCGCAAGTCGTAGGGGCGCTGGAGTATAAAGGTGAAGCTGACCGGTTGAAGCAGACGCAAATGGCACTGCGTCACTCGCTGGAACAGCTTGCTGATGCGCCACTGGCGCAGCAGGAACCGGCGCTGGTGGCGCGAATTATTCAGAGAAGCAATGAATTACAGCAGAGCGTGACGGGGATGCTTGAACGCGGGCAGCGACGCCATCTGGAACGTAATGCGCTGCTGAGCTCGCTGTATCAGAGTCAGAGCTACTTACGGCATTTGCAGGATATCAATCGCCGTTACGGCAGCAAGGTCCCGGATGCCCAGCAGCTTATGGAGATGGACAGGCTGATTATCGCCGCTATCGACACCCCCTCGCCGCGCGCCACGGTGCAGCAGCTGGATGCGGTGACGGCAACGCTGCCGCGGAGTGCGGCGCAGCCGGTGGTGAATGGTGTCCTGCCTGATTTTAACGACGAACTGCGTAAGCTCGCGCCGCTGTCGAAGCAACTGGAAGAAAGCGATCTGGCGATAAGCTGGTATATGTTCCACATCAAGGCGCTGGTGGCGATACTCAACAGTGATATTAATCAGTATGTCGAACAGGTGGCGCAAGCTTCCCGTCTTCGCACAACCCAAAGCCATCACGAATTACAATCCATCAGCGTATTTATCAGCATTTTCGCTGTGCTGGCGCTGATCATCACCGGATGCGCCTGCTGGTATATTTATCGCAATCTGGCTTCCAACCTGACGGCCATTTCCCGGGCGATGTCGCGTCTCGCCCATGGCGAACAGGATGTTTCTGTCCCTGCGTTGCAACGGCGTGATGAGCTGGGTGAGCTGGCGCGTGCGTTTAACGTTTTTGCCCGCAATACCGCCTCACTTGAGCACACCACGCGTCTGCTGAAAGAGAAAACTACGCAGATGGAGATTGACCGCATCGAGCGTCAGGGGCTGGAAGAGGCACTGCTGCACAGCCAGAAGATGAAAGCCGTTGGGCAACTTACGGGTGGGCTGGCACATGATTTTAATAACCTGCTGGCGGTGATCATCGGCAGTCTTGAGCTCACTGATCCTGAGTCAAAAGATGCGCCGCGCATCACCCGGGCACTGAAGGCTGCCGAACGCGGTGCACTCCTGACCCAGCGTCTGCTGGCATTTTCCCGTAAACAATCCCTGACGCCGCATGCGGTCGAGATGAAACCGCTGCTGGAGAATCTCAGAGAACTCATGCTCCACTCTTTACCGGCTACCCTGACGCTGGAGATTGAAGCGCAATCTCCCGCATGGCCCGCATGGATAGACGTCAGCCAGCTGGAGAATGCCATCATCAATCTGGTGATGAACGCCCGCGATGCGATGGAAGGGCAAAGCGGGGTAATTAAAATCCGTACCTGGAATCAGCGTGTCACCCGTAGTGACGGGCGCAGGCAGGATATGGTGGCGCTGGAGGTGATTGACCGCGGCAGCGGTATGTCGCAGGAGGTGAAATCCCGGGTCTTTGAACCATTCTTCACCACCAAGCAGACCGGAAGCGGGAGTGGGTTAGGCCTGTCGATGGTCTACGGCTTTGTCCGCCAGTCCGGTGGTCGCGTGGAAATTGAAAGCGCGCCGGGGCAGGGGACGACTGTTCGACTTCACCTCCCACGCTCGATGTTGCCTGTTATGTCTGAGGATGAAGTGCTCTCAGCCACCGCTGCCAGTGATAGTGAGCGGTTGGTGCTGGTGCTGGAAGATGAGGCGGATGTTCGTCAGACCCTGTGCGAGCAGCTGCACCAGCTTGGCTATCTGACGCTGGAGGCGGAGAACGGTGAGCAGGCGTTGAGAATGCTGGAGGTCTCACCGGATATTGGCATGTTCATCAGCGACCTGATGTTGCCGGGCAGCCTCAGCGGCGCCGAGGTGATTAACCATGTGCGCAGCCATTATCCGCAGCTTCCGGTGTTGTTGATCAGTGGTCAGGATTTACGGCCCGCGCATAACCCTCAGTTGCCAGATGTCCAGTTACTGCGAAAGCCGTTTACGCGGGTGCAATTGGCGCAGGCGCTGCGGAAAGTCTGTTTATAAGCAGTGATATTTAGGAATTCATCAAGAGTGTGAGTAAACCGGGTGATGCTAACCTGCGCAAAATTTGGCAGATTGGGATATAAAGGGAACTATGCCGGTACTTACCAGAGGGGACTCACAAATGATCGTGATGCCTACAACTTACAGCCCAAAGACCGTAGCAAGGTCATTCAAGCTCGTTGATGAATTTGTTCTCTCCGGGCGAGTGTTACATGTCATCTTTGATAGCCAGACGCCAAGGGCTGCGATTATTGAAGCGGATGTCGAAACCTTCGATGGTGTGCCTCGGCATCGGGTTGTTGCTGCCCTGGATTTACAACGTAAAACGCATTTGGGTGAAGATATCATTGCTGTCGAGCGTTGTTGGGAAGATACCAACGTTATTCAGGTAGAAGGTATATGCGTTGATCCTGCCGAGCGTGACAAGGGACTGGCAACTCGCCTGTATGAATCCCTGGTATTACAGTGTGGCGTGACGCTTGTCAGTGATTTTGAACAATATGAGGGTGGTAAGGTTATCTATGACGGCGGTTGTATACCCGAAGATCGTATCTGGAGCCATTCGCCGGATCAAAAATGTTATGGCATTGTACTGGTTGCAGAAAATAAACAGCGTGCAAATCAACTGATGAAAGACCCTGGGCACAACTGAATTTGAGATTCCTCCGCTACCCCCGTTCCCTGTTGTTCATTATCGTAAAGCCAGTTCACCTGCGAGTCTGGCCTTATGAAACGTTACTCAACTGCTCTGTTATTTGGTCTGCTGTCACTCACCAGCCAACTGGCTCACGCCGATATTGTTGATGATGCCATTGGCAACATTCAGCAGGCGATCAACGACGCCTATAACCCCAGCAGTAGCCGAAGCAGCGATGACGACGACGATCGTTATGACCGCAGCCGTCAAATCGACAGTCGACAGTACGACGACCGTCGTCGGCAGCTTGAAGACAGACGCCGCCGTTTAGACGAGCGTCAGCGTCAGTTGGATGACGATCGTCGTCGGTTAGAAGAGGATGAGCGCAGGTTAGAAGACGATTACGATCGAGGATAAGTGCGGCCTGTTGCCCTTACCTCAACCCTCTCCCACGGGAGAGGGAGAAAAACTAATCCAGCGCCAACACCATGCCGTCATATCCCGCTTCAAACCCTTCCGGAAGCGGATTATTCATCATCCACACGTCGAACTGATGGCTGATGTGCGTCAGGATCACCTGCGGGCAGCCAATCACCTCGTTTAGCGCAATTACTGTATTTAAGTCGCAATGGTTTCGCGGCGTCTCATCGCGCGGTTCGTGACTGCAGTCGATAATCATCGCCTGCGGCCGGTTGTTAAGCAGGAACTTCACCGTTTTTTCCGGCAACCCGGCGGTATCCGATAGCCAGGCCACGCGGCTGTGGGCCGATTCCAGCAAATACCCGAAGGTCAGTTTTGAATGGTTGAGTGGCAGCGGCGTGACCCGCATCCCCTGTAGCTCAAACATCACAAACGGTTCCACTGTATAGCTGAAATCCAGGATCCCCGGGTGCCTGAACAGGTCGTCACAGCCCACGTCGTCCGGCGGACCATAGACCGGAATGGTCGCCCCCACACCCCAGCGCAGCGGGAATAGCCCCTGAACGTGATCCATATGGTAATGCGTGAGCAAAAACTGCTGAAAGCTGCCTGCCGGCCAGTCGTCCATCAGGTGCGGAATACCGGCATCCAGCAAGGTTATGGCATCAATGAATTTGACCACCGCGCTGCACGGGCGGCGGCGATAGTTAGCCTGCAAACGCGCCCGGCGACATGCCGCGCAGTCGCAGCCAAATACCGGAACCAGCTGGGCACTGCCGGTACCGGTTAACGTGATCGTCAGACTCATCGCATACCTCTACAGCGGTTTGGTGAATCGAAAATGACTCTGTGTGTAACCTTCACGGACATAAAATCGGTGGGCGTCCACACGTTTTACGCTGGTCGAAAGCTCCGTTAACTCCGCTCCCGCCTGGCGTGCGACGTCTTCTGCCCAGGCCAGGAGTTGGCTCCCTACTTTGTGACCACGCGCCTGCGGCATCACCACCAACTCCTGGATTTCACCAATCCAGCGTGCGTGATGCAGGTGAAACTGCATATGCAGGCCAATCATGCCGACGACCTGTCCGTCCAGCTCGGCAAGTTGATAACGCATATTGTGGTCTTGCAGATTAGCAAGATAACCGGTGTGAAAGGCCATATGATCGAACTCGGCCTGCTTTAACTCGCAGATGAGAGCGTAAACTATCGGCGCATCGTCGGCGGTGGCAGGGCGAAGCTGGCAGTCAGGCATGCTGTTTCTCCTTCTGACGGATCAGCGATAAAAAGGTATCGACTGACTGTAGCAAACTTCCGTCATTATTGAGGATATGACATTCAGACGGGGTATAACGCGCCGCGCGCTCAAGCCGCTGGTCTATCTCACGGGCTGATTCGCGCCCACGGCTCTGCAACCGGCTGCGCAGAACATCGGGTGAAACCTGCAGGCAGACCGGCAGCAGGGCAGCTTCATATCGGGCGCGCGCTTGTTGAAGGTGCGCACGCGAACCGTTGACCAGCACGTCGAAACCCGCGTGTAGCCACAGGTCTATCTCAATACCGATCCCGTAGTAATAGCCGTTGGCGTGCCAGCTAAGCGCCAGCAGGTTTTGCCCCGCACGGGTGAAAAACTCCTGCTCGCTGAGGGCAATATGATTCTCACTCCCGGCATTCGCCGCGCGCGTAATATAGCGGTGAGCGACCAGCAGTTGCGGGTGTTCCCGCTGGCGTAACGCGGACAGCAGGCTGTCCTTACCGGAGCCGGACGGTCCCATTAGCCAGATTAGTTTTCCCATCAGAATACCCGTTTTCCCTGACGCCAGACGTGGTCGATATGAATGTGCTCACCTTTACGGTGGGCCAGCACCAGATCCGCCCGTTTACCTTCGGCAATCTCCCCGCGATCCTGAAGATTCAGCGCTGATGCCGGGTTTTTCGTCACCAGACGAATGGCCTGCGGCAGCGTGAATCTGTTGCCCTCGTCGTCCGCCACCCGGAATGCCGCATCCAGCAGGCTGGCGGGGTAGTAATCGGATGAGAGGATATCGAGCAGATCAAGTGAGGCGAGCTTGCTTGCCGCCACGTTGCCAGAATGCGAGCCGCCGCGCACAATGTTTGGCGCGCCCATCAGCACGTTCATGCCGTGCTTACGGGAGGCTTCAGCTGCTTCAAATGTGGTGGGAAATTCGGCGATCACGCTACCAAGCTGATGAGATTCGAGTACATGGTCGTGGGTGGCATCATCATGGCTGGCCAGCGCGATGTTACGGTCCCGGCACATCGCAGCAATGGAGAGGCGATTCGGTTGCGACCATTGTGCAGCCAGCGCCAGTTGCTCTTCTTCAAAGCGAGCCATTTCAGCATCGGTGAGAGAATACTTGCCCTGGTAGTATTCGCGATATTTCTCAATATTGGCGAACTGACGCTGCCCTGGGGAGTGGTCCATCAGTGACACCAGCGAGACCGGCTCACGCCCAACCAGCTTCTCAAACAGTGGCAGGGTGGTGTGATGCGGCAGCTCGCAGCGCAGATGCAGGCGGTGCTCGGCGCGGTTGAGGCCGCGTTTTTGCGTCTCTTCCACGGCGTTAATCATCTTCTCCAGATTCTCCAGACGATCGCCCCCGTCGCGTACGTCACCAATCGCTACCGCATCCAGGACGGTGGTGATGCCGCTGGCGACCATCAGCGCGTCGTGGCTGCTCATCGCCGAATGGGCGGGCCAGTCCACTTTCGGGCGCGGGGTGAAGAATTTATCCAGATTATCGGTATGCAGCTCGATCAGCCCCGGCAGCAGCCAGCCGCCTTCACCGTCCATGGCTTCTGGGGAGCGACTCAGGGTTTCGGCGAACGCGCGGATCACCCCGTCCTGGATCTCAATGGAGCCGTCAACCACCTCATTTTCCAGCACCAGCTTGACGTTATTGATAATCATGCGTGGGTCCCCATTGGATGTAGCCTGTCTGCGACATGGGTGCGAATGGTGTCGTCGTGGAAGATCCCAACGATCGCCGCGCCGCGTGCTTTAGCCTGTTCGATCAGCTCCACCACCGCCGCGCTGTTTTTGTTGTCGAGCGAGGCGGTGGGTTCATCAAGCAGTAAAATCGGGTAATCGACGATAAACCCACGCGCAATGTTCACGCGCTGTTGTTCACCACCGGAGAATGTGGAAGGGGCGAGATGCCACAGGCGTTCCGGCACGTTCAGGCGCGTCAGCAGGCTGGCGGCTTTCGCTGCGCAAGTTTCACGGGGCACGCCCAGATCCAGCAGTGGTTGCATTACCACGTCCAGGGCGGAGATCCGCGGGATCACCCGCAGAAACTGGCTCACCCAGCCGATCGTCGAGCGGCGGACTTCCAGCACTTTCCGTGCGGGTGCCTGAACCAGATCGACCCACTCATCGCCGTGGCGGATGTGAATATGGCCTTCGTCCGGCAGGTAGTTGGCGTACAGGGAGCGCAGCAGGGTGGATTTTCCGCTGCCGGAATGACCGTGCAGGACCACACATTCGCCCTTGCTGACCTCAAGTGAAGCATTTTGCAGCACCGGCAGACGCACGCCGTTTTGCTGGTGGAGTACAAAGGTTTTACTTACGTTTTGCACGCGGATCATGTTGGCCTCTTAATTCTGCAATACCGACGACACCAGCAGCTGGGTGTACGGATGGTGGGGATCGTCAAGCACCCGGTCGGTAAGCCCACTTTCCACCACCTGACCCTGTTTCATTACCAGCAAACGGTCGGCCAGCAGGCGCGCAACCCCCAGATCGTGGGTGACAATCACCACCGCAATGTTCAGCTCCACCACCAGACCGCGCAGCAGATCGAGCAGACGCGCCTGCACGGAGACGTCCAGTCCGCCGGTGGGTTCATCCATAAACACCAGCTTCGGATGGGTGACCAGGTTGCGGGCGATTTGCAGGCGTTGTTGCATCCCGCCGGAAAATGTCGTCGGCAAGTCGTCGATACGCGAGGCGGGGATTTCAACTTCCTCCAGCCAGTGTTGTGCCGTGGCGCGGATATTGCCGTAGTGGCGTGCCCCGGTGGCCATCAAGCGTTCACCAATGTTTCCACCTGCCGATACCTGGCGGCGCAGGCCGTCCATCGGATGTTGATGCACCACGCCCCACTCGGTGCGCAGCAGGCGGCGGCGCTCGGCTTCACTCATGCCGTATAACGAGGCGCCCTCATACAAAATGTCGCCATTCTGCGGCGTCAGGCGGGCTGAGATGGATTTAAGCAGTGTCGTTTTGCCGGAGCCGGATTCGCCGACGATCCCCAGCACTTCACCCGGCCACAGCTCAAACGAGACATCGCTGAAGCCTTTGCCCGGTGCATAAAGATGGGTCAGGTTGTTAACCGAAAGCAGCGGTTTCATAGGCTGTTCGCCTCGCTCTGTTGGCGGCAGTAATCGGTGTCGGAGCAGACAAACATCCGTTTGCCCGTGTCATCCAGCACCACTTCGTCCAGATAGCTGTGTTTCGAACCGCAAATGGCACACGGCTCGTCCCACTCCTGCACCGTAAACGGGTGGTCATCGAAGTCGAGACTCTCCACACGGGTGTAGGGCGGCACGGCGTAGATGCGCTTTTCACGCCCGGCACCGAACAGTTGCAGCGCAGGCATCATGTCCATCTTCGGGTTATCGAATTTCGGGATTGGCGACGGGTCCATCACGTAGCGACCGTTTACCTTCACCGGGTAGGCGTAGGTGGTGGCGATATGGCCGAAGCGGGCGATATCTTCATACAGTTTCACCTGCATGATGCCGTACTCTTCCAGGGCGTGCATGGTGCGGGTTTCGGTTTCACGCGGCTCGATAAAGCGCAGCGGCTCCGGGATGGGGACCTGGAAAATCAGGATTTGATCTTCGGTGAGTGGTGTTTCTGGAATACGGTGACGAGTCTGGATCAGCGTGGCATCTTCGGTTTTTTCGGTGGTGTTAACACCCGTCACGCGCCTGAAGAAGTTGCGAATCGACACGGCGTTGGTGGTGTCGTCCGCCCCCTGGTCGATGACCTTCAGCACATCCGCTTCCCCAATCACACTGGCGGTAAGCTGAATACCGCCGGTGCCCCAGCCGTAGGGCATCGGCATTTCCCGGCCGCCGAACGGCACCTGATAGCCCGGGATTGCCACCGCTTTCAAGATAGCGCGGCGGATCATACGTTTGGTTTGCTCATCCAGATAAGCAAAATTGTAGCCGCTTAAGTTAGCCATTTTCGCGCTCCCGTTGCAGGCGTTTCAGCAGTTCCAGTTCGGCCTGGAAATCAACGTAGTGCGGCAGCTTGAGGTGCGAGACAAAGCCTGCGGCCTCAACGTTATCCGCGTGAGCCAGCACGAACTCTTCGTCCTGCGCCGGGCCGGAGATGTGTTCACCGTAGTCCGGGGCCTGCAGCGCGCGGTCGACCAGCGCCATCGCCATTGCTTTACGTTCACTCATACCGAATGCCAGCCCGTAACCCCGGGTAAAATGTGGTGCTTCGTCTTCCGGAGCGACAAACCCGTTGACCATTTCACATTCCGTTACCAGTAGTTCGCCGATGTTCACGGCAAAACCCAGCTCTTCAGGCACAATTTCAACGTCGAGGTAGCCGCTACGAATTTCTGCCGCGAACGGATGGTTACGCCCGTAACCGCGCTGAGTGGAGTAGGCCAGCGCCAGCAGATAACCTTCGTCGCCGCGCATCAACTGCTGAAGGCGCGACGAGCGTGAGCACGGATAAACCGGTGGTGTGCGGGTGATGTCGTCTGGCATGCTGCCGGTGTCTTCTTCAGCTTTTGCCAGCCCCTGATGCGCCAGCAGGCTAAAGACATGCGGGGAGGCATCTTGCTGCGGCTCGGCCGTGCTCAGGGAAGGCGTTTCACCGTTTGCCAGCAGCGTGAAATCCAGCAGGCGATGGGTGTAGTCGTAGGTGGGGCCAAGCAGTTGACCGCCAGGGATGTCTTTATAAACGGCCGAAATGCGGCGTTCCAGGCGCATCTCAGCGGTGTTAACGGGCTCACTCACCGCCAGTCTGGCAAGCGTGGTGCGATACGCGCGTAACAGAAAGATGGCTTCCACGTTGTCACCGCTGGCCTGTTTTAACGCCAGCGCCGCCAGCTCGCGGTCAGCGATGCCGCCTTCGGTCATGACACGGTCGACAGCGAGGTTTAACTGCTGCTCTATCTGGGCAACGCTCAGCTCAGGAAGCTGCTCATCACCCCGTCGTCTGTGCGCCTGTAGCGCATGGGCGGCGGCGATGGCTTTCTCGCCCCCTTTGACGGCAACGTACATCAGCATACCTCCACGTGAGTGGTTCGCGGTATCGCCAGCAGGCGTTCACCGCAGGTCAGGATCAGGTCGATACCCAGCGGGAACGGGTGGGGACGCTCTGTCAGCTCATGAATGATGCAATCCGGTAGCTGTGGCGCGACCATCCGTTCGTCAGCGATGCCAGCACCGGTCAGGCGCAGCATGCGACCGCCGCTCAGACTGGAGACCTGCAAAATCAGCGTGGCGCTGGTTTCCGGAGCGACGGCGCTGCCTTCGCTCAGGGCGTTGAGCTGTTCGTGGCTGATTTGCTCATCGGCCACGGCAAACACGGCCTGTCGGGGCTGTTCAACCAGCGGAGCGTTGGTGTGAAAACGCAGGTTCTGGCTGGCGATATCATTCGAAAGCGCGCCCGAGAGCCACACCGGAGTATCGTTGTCGGCGAGGGTCAGCAGTACGCTGGTGGTCGCCAGGTTTAGCGGCAGCCAGCCTTGTGAAAGCTGGTGCAGCGAGACAATCACGCCCGGCTCGCTCATGGCTTTCAGCAGGCGACGAAAACTCTGTTGGGCATCCTGGACGGCAAGGGTAAAAGCGGGTTGAAGCGTCATGCGTTATCTCCGCGAACGAGCGTAAAGAAGTCGACCCGGCTGGTATTCACTTCGGCCTGACGTGCGGCAAGGCGTGCGGCGCGGTCGGCTTCCAGAGGGGCGATAAGGGTTTCCATTAACGTCTGGAAATAAGGTTGTTCCTGCAAAAGCGCGTCTATCACTGCGCAATGTTCGGCATGCTGTTTATCGCGACCGAGCACGTAGCTGTAGCCCAGCGTGCCGCTGTTCAGGCGGATCACGGCTCGGGTAAGGGTGGCATCACCTGCGAAGAAGCGCTCACCGGTACTTCCCATGCGCGCCTGGATCTGTACCAGGCCGATTTCCGGTGTGCGAATAGCGTCGTAGTCCGGCGTCAGGCCGAGCGCTTTCATACGGCTGTGCAGCGCAGCAGGCTGACAGTGGGCCAGCACGCGCATCCAGCGCTGACGGGTGGCGGTATCGAAGTGCATTCAGTGCTCCATGGTGAATTCGATCATGTCGGCGCGGGTCAGACTGACGGAGTATTCCGTCGCGTCGACTTCACCGTCACGGTGGTTAAGGGTGCGCACGCAGAGCAGTGGGGCCATGTTGGGGATTTCCAGTACTTTGCTCTCTTTGGCCTGTGCGCGGCGGGCACTGATGCGTGTCTGGGTACGTCTGAGCGCAATACCGGTAGCATCACGCAGGAAGTCATGCAGTGAACCGCTGGAGAAATGTTGCAGCACAGGCCAGAGGCTCAGGTCACTGAAGTAGTGATCTATCTGGCAAACGGCCACGCCATTGACCCGGCGCAGAGTGCGTAGATGGACGACGTTGTCGCCCTCCTGAATGCCCAGCGCATCGGCTACATGGCTCGATGCCGGGCGTAGCACGGAGAGCAGTTTTTCGCTGGTGGGGTGACTTCCCTGATCCAGCAAGTTCTGGCTAAAGCGCGCCTGGGCGTTAAGCGGGTAGTCGAACGGGCGCATCAGTACCAGTACGCCAATCCCCTGACGGCGCTGGACCCAACCGCGCTCGACCAACTGGTCAATGGCACGACGCAGGGTGTGGCGGTTCACTTCATAGCGATCGGCAAGCTGTTGTTCGGCTGGCAGATAGTCTCCGCAGCGGTAGTGGGTGCGAAGCTCCACTTCGAGTTTTGCCGCAATTTCTTGCCAGCGGGTTGGGTAACTGGTCGGATGTCTGGATAAGTACATATAAATCAAAGCCTCGCTTCTCAGATGAAGTGCTTACGCAAACGTTGAGAGAGGAAATCCAGCAGGCTCACTGTGATGATGATAAGCACCATCAGGGCGCAGGTTTGCTGGAACTGGAAACCGCGGATCGCTTCCCACAGGGTGACGCCAATCCCGCCTGCGCCCACCATGCCCACGACGGTGGCGGAACGGACGTTAGACTCGAAGCGGTACAGCGAGTAAGAGATCAGCAGCGGCATAACCTGGGGCAACACGCCATAGAGAATTTCTTCGATTTTGTTCGCACCTGTTGCGCGGATACCTTCAACCGGGCCTGGTTCAATGGCTTCAACGGCTTCAGAGAGCAGTTTGGAGAGCACACCGGTGGTGTGGATGAACAGCGCCATCACCCCTGCAAACGGGCCAAGTCCGACGGCCACCACAAACAGCATGGCGAAGACCATTTCGTTAATGGCGCGACAGGCGTCCATCAGGCGGCGCACCGGCTGATAAACCCACCACGGTACGATGTTTTCGGCACTCATCAGGCCAAACGGAATGGAGAGAATGACGGCAAGGGCGGTACCCCAGACAGCGATTTGCAGGGTGATGGCCATTTCGCTGAGGTAGTCCTGCCACTGGCTGAAGTCCGGCGGAAAGAAGTCGGCGGCGAAGGTCGCCATGTTGCCGGAATCTTTGAAGAGCAGCAGCGGATCCATCTCTGCGCCCTTCCAGGAGATAACGAGCACCGCCAGCAGGATGGCCCAGCTTATGAGCGAGAACCAGCTGCGCTTCGGCGGTGGGATAGTGATGGTTTGCATGTTGGCTCCTTTATCTTTTCTCCCTCTCCCTGTGGGAGAGGGCCGGGGTGAGGGCATCAGCGGGCGCATTTCCCCCTCACCCTAACCCTCTCCCTCAAGGGAGAGGGGACTTGAGTTACTGCACCGCTTTATTCATGCTGGTCATGGCGCCAAGTGCGGCGGTCAGGCGGTCGAGATCTTCCAGTTGCGCCTGAATCGCGGCGACTTTGCTGGTTTTCTCCTCGTCCTTCAGGCCCTTGTTGTCCTTCACACCCTGCATCTCTTTAAACAGTGCCAACTGGCGAATCGGCACCAGTTGCAGGTCGCTGGATGCGCGGAACGGAGCCCAGCCCAGTTTCGCCAGAACTGCCTTCTCTTCCGGCGTTTTGCCGTAGTTCATAAAGAAGTCGTAGACCTTATCCTTGGTGCTCTCAGAGAGATTTTTGCGCCACACAATCGGGTCGCCCGGGATCAGCGGTGATTTCCAGATGACCTTCAACTCTTTGAGTTTGTCCGGTGCGGAGGTCTTCAGCTTGTCGAGGTTTTCGGTGTTGTTGGTGGCAACATCCACCTGCTTGTTGGCCACGGCCAGGGCGTTAGTTTCGTGGCTGGCGTTGACGGTACGTTTGAAATCACTCGCAGACGCATTGTTCTTAGCGAAGACGTAATAGCCAGGGACCAGGAAGCCAGAGGTGGAGTTCGGGTCGCCGTTACCAAAGGTCAGGTCTTTGCGTTTGGCGAGCATGTCGTTGAGGTTATTGATTGGGCTGTCTTTATTGACGATCAGCACGCTCCAGTAACCCGGGGAGCCATCTGCTGCAACGGTCTGGGCAAAGACCTGGCCGTTCGCGCGGTCCACCGCTTCCATGGCTGAGAGATTGCCGTACCAGGCGATGTCTACTTTGTTAAAGCGCATCCCCTGGATGATGCCCGCGTAATCCGGCGCGAAGAAGGCGTTCACTTTGATCCCCAGTTTGGTTTCCATATCTTTCAGGAACGGTTCCCACTGAGGTTTGAGATTCTGCTGTGATTCCGTCGAAATAATGCCGAAGTTCAGTGCCTTTTCCTGTTCTTCCGCGTACGCAGGGCTTAACAGGGTGCTGATGCTGAACATACTGGTAAAGGCCAGTGCGGCAACGGCTTTGTAGCTCATGTACTTTCCTCGGATCGGGTTGAGTTATGCAGCCTGCGCGTTCTCGTCGACGCGGTTAATGCTGCGGTAGAGATGGTCAAAACGGTCGTTATCAAACTGATGGCTTGCGCCATCAAAGAACACATGCCCCTGACGCAGCGCGACAATGCGCTCGCAGTAGCGCAGGGCGTAATCCACCTGATGCAACGTCACTACCACGGTGATGCCATCGTTCTGGTTAATGTCACGCAGGGTTTCCATCACGATGCGTGCGGATTCCGGGTCGAGCGAGGCAATCGGCTCATCGGCAAGGATCACTTTGGCTTTTTGCATCAGCGCACGGGCAATTGCCACGCGCTGCTGCTGACCACCGGACAGGGTGGAGACACGCTGGTGGGCGAAATGCGCCATGCCAACGCGGGTTAGCGCCTGCAACGCTTGTTGTTTCTGAGAAGGGGAAAACCAGCGCAGACAGGTGCGCCAGAACGGCGTGCTGCCGAGAGCGCCAATTAGGACGTTCTCCAGCACCGTCAGGCGGTTCACCAGGTTGAACTGCTGGAAGATATAGCCTGTTTGCGCGCGGCTTTTGCGGATATCCCGCGCCAGACGGCCCGCGCGCTGGACGGTGTTACCCAGCAGTTCGACGTGGCTTTCCGGTGCTTTATCGCAGGTAATAAGGCCGCTCAGGTGGCGCAGAAGGGTGGACTTACCTGAACCGGATGGCCCCAGCAGTGCCACCATTTCGCCCTGCTGGACGGTCAGATCAACGGCATGCAGAGCCTTGTTATGATGAAAGGTCTTGCTCAGTTTCTCGACGCGGATGACAGTTTGCATGTGCTGGGCCTCACGATAAATGTGGCCTCATGCTGGCGCATCAATATGACATTTGGGTTAAGTCTGGGTTGCGGAAGTTTGAAGAGTTGAGCGGAGTTTGATGACAGGCGGAGGCAGACTGCCCACCGCCCGAAAATTAGTGCTGCTGCTTAACGACGTTAATCATCCACGGCACGCCGTATTTATCGGTGACTTTACCGAAACCGTGTGCCCAGAAGGTTTCCTGCCAGGCCATTTCGATATTCCCGCCTGCGGCGAGGTTGTCGAACCAGCGCTTGCCTTCATTGACGTCCTGGGTGTCGAGAACCAGCGTGAAGCCCGCATACTGAGCGTTGCTGCCTGGCGGCATCCCGTCGCTCATCATGATATCGCTGCCCGCAATGCGGACGTTAGAGTGGGCGATCGCCGAATCCGGAAACTGCATACCGGAGGGGCAGCCTTCTTCGCTGTTATCGCTTTTTGGCATCTCGCCGAAGGTGATTTTATAAAGAAGCTCTGCGCCGACGGCTTGCTGATAGAAGGCAGTGGCCTCTGAACAGTTACCGGCAAATGAGATGTAGGGACTTAACGGCATAATCTTTACCTCACGTAAGAAAAGCCCGTTAAGTGTAGTTCCTGAAAGCCCGGTATGCGAAGCGCCACCGGGCAGGTCAATCAGTTCTTTTTCACGAATTCAGATTTCAGCTTCATCGGACCAAAGCCGTCAATTTTGCAGTCGATATTATGATCGCCTTCAACCAGACGGATATTCTTCACTTTGGTGCCAATCTTCAGCATGGAAGAGCTGCCTTTCACTTTCAGATCTTTAATCACGGTGACGCTGTCGCCATCCGCCAGCAGATTGCCGTTCGCATCTTTTACGACAAGTGCATCAGCATCTTGTGATGGTTCGGCATCATTCCATTCATGGGCGCATTCCGGGCAGATAAACATGCCATTATCTTCGTAAGTGTATTCAGAATTGCATTTTGGGCAGTGTGGGAGTTGCATATCGGTATCCTCTAAAAGTGTTAACGCGCTGGAAAGTGCCAGCTAAATGACGGCAGTGTGCCGAAAAAGGCGGCAAGTATAGCGCAAATCCACATGGTTGTCGGTGATATTGTGAATTAAAAAAATGCAAAAAGCGTATCGCGGGTGACATTTCCTGTCAGTCAGTTAAGCGATGCTTATGCCATTAACACGGTGGGAAGAAATGGCGTTAAATATATCGAATATTTTATTGCAGCAAATTGCTACGTTCCTTCATTTCGGATAAGGTGAAGCAACACATTGTTATTTATCTCCGGACTTCCCCGTCATTCATATCGTATGGCGGTGACGCATTACCTCTCTTTTTAGGTGGGTAAATAACGATGATATATCCTGAAGTTTCTTAAAAATGGGCTACGCTTTTTTCTTTTGGCTGTCTGGCCAGAAGGAGAGTGTCACACGCCATGCAGGGATAGTGAATTATTTCTGATTAGCATCAATCAGTTATATTTTGGCGAACATGTTTTCCACACGTGATCATATAAGCCTGAACAACATAATTAAAACCAGTGGCTTAATAAAAGTAATAAATTTGCGTTAAGGAAAGGCTTTTATCATGCACACACAGACAATTTTTGAATTAAGCCAGGAAGCTGAGCGTTTGTTGCAGCTTGCCCTGCAAAACCTCGATACGCTGAAATCAGTGCCGACGGCGATGCTGGAGAGCACCACGGCGGCGATTACGGGTGAAAAGAACAACGTTTTGCCTTTGCATTTTAGTGCGCGCGGTGTCGAAGCACAGCAGGCAATGTTGAATAATGAATTACGGAAAATAACCCGTCTGGAAATGGTTCTGGCAATTGTTGGTACCATGAAAGCGGGGAAATCGACCACCATTAATGCGATTGTGGGCACTGAAGTGTTGCCGAACCGCAATCGTCCGATGACAGCGCTACCGACATTGATCCGTCATACACCGGGTCAGAAGGAACCAGTGCTGCATTTCTCTCATGTCTCGCCGATTGATGATTTGATCCGACTGCTACAGAAAAAGCTCTGCGATAACGATCGTGGGAAACTGGCTCAGCGTCTGGAAATTGATAAAGACATGAATATGCTGCTGGAGCGAATTGAAAAAGGGGAAGCTTTTGAGAAGCATCACCTGGGCGCGCAGCCGATATTTCATTGTCTGAAAAGCCTCAATGACCTGGTCAGACTCTCCCTGGCGCTGGGTGTCGAATTTCCCTTCTCTGAGTATGCGGCTATCGAACACATTCCGGTGATTGAAGTGGAGTTCGTGCATCTTGCGGGTCTGGATGCTCACCTTGGTCAGCTGACACTACTCGATACCCCAGGGCCTAATGAGGCCGGACAACCGCATCTGCAAAAAATGCTTAGCGAGCAGTTGTCCCGTGCGTCGGCGGTGCTGGCAGTGATGGATTACACCCAGCTTAAATCTATTTCTGATGAAGAGGTCCGCCAGGCTATTTCGGTAGCGGGGAAATCAGTGCCGTTGTATGCGCTGGTCAATAAATTCGATCAGAAAGATCGTAATAGCGACGATGAAGAACAGATCAGGGCGATGATCTCTGGCACGCTCATGAAAGGCAATATTTCACCCGGGCAGATCTATCCTGTTTCATCAATGTGGGCGTATCTGGCGAACCGCGCCCGCTACGAGATGATCACCCACGGACAACTGCCTGATCACCAGGATCAACCCTGGGTTCAGGATTTTGCCGAAGCTGCCCTGGGACGTCGCTGGCGTACGGCGGACCTGGACGATATCGACCATATACGTCATGCCGCCGATCTGTTGTGGGAAGATTCATTATTTGAACAACCGATACGCAAACTGATTTACGCCGCCTATGCCAATGCGTCGTTATTTGCGCTGCGTTCGGCGTCGCATAAGCTTCTAAACTACGCGCAAAATGCCCGGGAGTATCTCGATTTTCGTTATCAGGGGCTGACCGTGGCCTTTGAGGAACTCGAACTCAATATTACGCGGATTGAAGAGGATATGGCGCAACTGCGGACGCGTCAGCAGGTGGTTAGCGATGAAGTGAAGCATGAAGTCGAGGAAGCGCTGAATGCAACGGATGACTTTATGGCCTTGCAGAAAAGTGCGCTTCAGCAGGCGATTGGTCATGTTTTTAGCCGTCACAATATTCTTGATTTGGCCGGGAGCGATCCGCTGAATCTTCGTCACGATGAACCGGAAGCGCTTAAACAGTTGATGCTGGAGGATGAGGGGCAGGCGCAGATTGTGCTGAGCAAAATCCGTTCATCCTGCGAGCTGATCATGCTGGATGCGCAGACGAAGATTTGTCGGGAGTTGGCGTTACGTTTTGATCAACTGGAGTCTACGCTGGCGCGTTCACTGAATGAAGCTATGCGACCCATAGAAACGCGTATTAAAGAACATTTGAGCCATGCTGGTTTTCGGGCTCGGATTAGCTTCCCGGCGTTTCAGGCTAACCAGCTTAACTTCAACACGCGAGCGCTGTTTAACGATGCAATTGCACAGGATAACAGCCCGGCGGGTCAGCCATCTGGCGCGAGCAGCATGCGTGAAACGGTCTCTCGCTGGCTCAATAATCCTGGCTGGGGTTGGGATGATTATGTCGAAACGCGCACGCGTTATGTTATCGATATTGCACAGCTACATGACAAATTTAAGCAACATATTGAGCAGTTTTGTGAACAAATCCGTAAAGCTTTATCCGCGCAGGTCGATGTCTCTGTTACGGCAGGAATGGCAACGTTCTTTGCAGAATTTTCGTTATGCCTGACCGGGTTACAGGAAAGCTTGCGTGATAGCCTCGCAGTGCGTCAACAAAATGAGCATTCAACCCGAGCGCTCTGCCAGTTGTTGAAGCAAAGTATCACTACTGCGACGTGGATTCAGGAAGATACCCGACTGTTACGCGATGACATTCAAACTCTATTCGCGGCAGAGCAACCATGACAACACAACTACTGGACGGTCCCGGGAGAACGCTGGAGTGCATTAATCCAAAATTTATGGTCGATTTGGTGCAGGGGGTTGATGCGGCGCGTCATCCCAACCAGGGACCACAACAGCTGCAGTTTCGTGAGCGTTTGACTCTGGAGATCATGACGCATACCCGGCTACGACCCTGGGCAATGGCTGGAATGCTCAATGAAAATGCGGCGTTACGCCTTGGGCTGGCAGAAAAACTGGCCGGTATGCTTGACCCGGGCCATCTCGCGCTGACGCTGATGGCCGATAAACTGATGGCGCTGCGTCAGCAGACTCACCCGCGGGCTCCGCAATCACCGGGCCTGATGCAGCAGTACGCTGAACTCTCCTCTCATTTTACCCAACGTGCAGCTTATAAAGAAAAGGCGCTGACCCAACGCGGATTAACGGTGCAGGCGGGTGAGCACAGTGAGCAAATTTTTACCCGCTGGCGAGCCGGGCTCTATGATGGCTGGTCTCTGGCCGGGCGCTGCTTTGTTGTCCTGGAAGAACTGCGCTGGGGGGCATTTGGCGATGCATGTCGCCTGGCAAATGAAGATGTGTCGGCAATGCTCAAGGATAACTTACGCAGCATGGCGGCGAACTATCTGGCGCAAGGCATCAATGCGTCTCCCTCTACCCGCCATTTTTATCACCAGTGGTTAACGACGCCTGCTTCTCCTGGATTGATCGATCATAAAGATATGCTGGGCTGGTTGGGTGACTGGTGCCTGGCGGATAAACATCCTGTGAGCTGGTCAGTGACGCAAAACTGGCAAACTGTCGCGCTGGGTATGCCGAGACTCTGTTCGGCAAAACGGTTGGTGGATGGGATGGTGGAAGAGATTTTTGGGTGAATCCCTTACCTCTGCCCCCCTCTTCTCACAGGGGGGAAGGAGTAATGTGTTAATGATTCATTTGTATTGGTTTCGGTTCAGGCTGGGTCTCTTGCATATTTCCGTAGCGTTTCGCATACAGTGCCGTGATGATGGGCACCAGGATCGCGGTAACAATCACGCTGGCTGCAACCAGTGCCGTCGCTGACGCGGCCACCGGTTCGAAGGCCGGATTTATTTGGGCAATGATCACCGGGTTTGCTACCGCCGCACCTGCGGCTGAAGAGGCGGCAACACCCGCCGTTCCGTTTCCTCCCCCAATCACGCGGTCGGCAATAATCAGCGGAATACCGGTGATGATGATAACAGCCACACCCAGCACAATACCCAGCAGGCCTGTATCAAGAATGACGTTCAGGTTGATGGTGTTACCCAACGCGAAACCGAAGAATGGGATCAGTACCGGTGTGGCTTTGCTAAAGAAGTCACGCAGATCGTGGTCCAGGTTACCCAGGGCGAAACCGACCAGGAATGGCAGGATCGCGCCGACAAAGTGGTGGGGTTCAAATGATGCCAGGCCAGCAGACCCCAGAATCAGCATCGTCATCAGTGGGCCGGATTCCAGAGACATCAGTACAAATGCACCTGACTCTTCTTTCGTTCCATACTGGTTCATCAGGCTGGCATACAACCCACCGTTGGTCATATCCATCGCAGAGACAATTGCCAGAACTGATAAACCGGCGAAGAACCCGGTCTGAATTCCATTCTCCGGAATGAACATCGCGCATATCATTGCCACAGCCCAGGCAACCGCTATTTTGGTTATCACCAGCGTACCGGATTTACGTAATACGGTACCCGTTGCCCGCAAATTAATGGATGCTCCGATACAAAAGAACCAGACTGCCAGAATGGGGACAGTGCCGGTTATCATTCCTTTTGTGAAACCACCAAAATAGGCCCCGGTATCAGGAGCCAGGGTATTCAGGATGGCACCCAGTACCAGCGGAACCAGCATCATACCGCCTGGTATGCGTTCTATCGTGGCCTTAATCTTCATATATAACCCTCACTCTGATCCCGCGAGGCGGGAGATGATCGATAGAAATAAGTCAATAAATTCAATTGATTGAGTCTTTTAATGTGAATTAATTTCGATAGTCATTCAGCAAAAGTAAATACGTGTTCTCGATTAGCCATGTCGGAGAACACGTGAAATGTTGTATTCGGATTTATCATGCGATCAATGGAATGTTGATTCAACAAAAACAAAACAGTGTTTTAGTTATCTTTGTCACATATTCAATGTAAATTTTTGGATGTGTTCTTGATGGAGGGGGTTTATGTAAATCTGATGTGAATTAATGGAGTTTGTTTTTCCATTGCTTAAGAAATAATGACACGCGTGAGGATATTTTTCTGAAGGGATGAGGCGGCTCTTATTGGCGCTAATTGACAAATATTGTACTCAGCTGACCATATACGGGATTTAGTGTGAAGTTGATCACAAATATAAACGCTGGTAGGGTAAAAAGGTCATTAACTGCCCAGACAGGCGTCAACAGGTTCGGTTGTATCGACGTGAAACGTCAATGTAAGTAAACCTGCTACGCTTGAATAAGGCGATTCGCATGGAGCGGATCCCATGGTTCACAGAACGCAAACTGGACTGTGAAACAGACAGGGCCGAGTCTACGAGGATAGCTATGCTGAGAAGGAAAAAGATTAAACCCATTACACTTCGCGACGTCACCATCATTGATGACGCAAAACTGCGTAAAGCCATTACCGCAGCCTCGCTCGGTAATGCGATGGAGTGGTTCGATTTTGGTGTCTACGGCTTTGTGGCCTATGCGTTAGGTAAAGTGTTCTTCCCCGGGGCTGACCCCAGCCTGCAGATGATTGCCGCACTGGGTACGTTTTCCGTTCCCTTCCTGATTCGCCCGCTGGGCGGCCTGTTCTTCGGTATGCTCGGCGATAAATATGGTCGCCAGAAGATCCTTGCCATTACCATCGTCATTATGTCGATCAGTACGTTTTGTATCGGCCTTATCCCGTCGTATGCCACGATCGGGATCTGGGCGCCGATCCTGCTGCTGATATGTAAGATGGCCCAGGGCTTCTCCGTGGGTGGTGAGTATACCGGTGCCTCGATTTTCGTCGCAGAGTATTCCCCTGACCGTAAGCGTGGCTTTATGGGGAGCTGGCTGGACTTTGGCTCGATTGCCGGGTTTGTCATGGGCGCGGGCGTAGTAGTACTGATTTCAACCGTGGTAGGGGAAGATAATTTCCTCGACTGGGGCTGGCGTATCCCGTTCTTCCTGGCCTTGCCGCTGGGGATCATTGGTCTGTACCTGCGTCATGCGCTTGAAGAGACACCAGCATTCCAGCAGCACGTCGAACAACTGGAGCAGGGTGACCGTGAAGGGCTGCAGGAAGGTCCGAAAGTGTCGTTCAAAGAGATTGCCACTAAGCACTGGCGCAGCCTGCTGACCTGTATTGGTCTGGTTATTTCTACCAACGTCACCTACTACATGCTGTTGACTTATATGCCGAGCTATTTGTCGCATAACCTGCATTACTCGGAAGATCACGGTGTACTGATTATTATCGCCATTATGGTTGGTATGCTATTTGTGCAGCCGATTATGGGCCTGTTGAGTGACCGCTTTGGCCGTCGACCGTTTATTATCCTGGGGAGCGTTGGGCTGTTTGCCCTGGCAATCCCGGCATTTATTCTGATTAACAGTAATGTACTGGGGCTGATTTTCGCGGGTCTGCTGATGCTGGCAGTGATCCTTAACTGCTTTATTGGGGTGATGGCCTCCACGTTACCCGCGATGTTCCCGACACACATTCGCTATAGTGCGCTGGCCGCAGCCTTTAACATTTCTGTGCTGATTGCCGGTCTGACCCCGACACTTGCTGCCTCGCTGGTGGAGAGTACGCAGAACCTCATGATGCCTGCTTATTACCTGATGGTGATAGCGGTGATTGGTTTGATTACCGGTATTGCGATGAAGGAGACGGCAAATCGTCCTCTGAAAGGGGCAACGCCTGCCGCATCCGATATCCAGGAAGCGAAAGAGATCCTGCGTGAGCACTACGATAATGTAGAGCAGAAGATTGAGGATATTGACGCAGAGATTGAAGAACTGCAGAAAAAACGCTCCCGACTGGTGGATCAGCATCCACGCATCAACGAGTAATATAAGAAAACCCGCCAACGGCGGGTTTTCTTTTATTAGCATCCGGCGGCGATGTAGTCGCCATTGGCGCTGATGGGGATCACTGTCAGGAACAGGATCGTCGCGAACAGGATCAGGACTATCCCTCCGGCTATTTTGACTACCGGTACCAGCCATCTTAGTGAGGAGCTTCCTCCAAACCAGGCCACGGTGCGCTCACGGGCGTAACGTACTGCCAGTGAAAGTCCCATAATAGAGAGTGCCGTTCCCAGAGACATGGTCATTACTGCGGCCATCCCCCAGGAGACTATGCCCAGCGCGTTCGAGAACATCAGGATCATGATTGCGCCGCTACACGGGCGCGCGCCAATTGCCAGAATCACACCCAGGCGGGTTTTCCAGTCGCCTTGTGTCAGATTCGCTCCCACACCATGGTGGCTACAGCCACAGTGTTCGTCATGTTGATGGAGGGGGTTGATGGCTGAAATAGTCATCCTGTGCGGACGCAGGCTCTTAAGCGACTGGTAAATGATAAATGCACCAAATGCGCCAATGAGTACTGCGCTTATCTTCTCAACATACCAGCGGCTGGTACTGATATCCCCTGATGCGAGGTTAAACCCTACCGCCAGAATAAAAACGAAAAGAATGGCGCTGACGCCTTGCATCAGGCTGCCAAGGAAAGGGACGACCCGGGCGGCCAGCTCGCTTTCCTTATTTGTAGTCAGGTAGGTCGTCACGATGAACTTTCCGTGCCCGGGGCCAATGGCGTGGAGAACGCCATAAAGGAAAGCTCCCGTTAATAGCCATAATCCGCCGCTGTACTGGTGGTTATTAAGCTGCAGCAAATACATCACCAGATAACGGTGCAGCGTAATTTGTGTGGCCAGGCACCACTGGATAAAGGCATTCCAGTGCGTATGCAGGGTGAAACCGGCAAAGAGGATCGCCAGCAACATCAGTCCTGCTGTGGGGATACGCCAGTCACGGGTGAGGTGTTGTGTGGTCATGAAGGTGGCCTGCGGAGGAGAATATTTGCCGCTAGTATAGTTGATCTTCCCCCTCGGTTCGCAGGATCACGCCAGGATCTATGAACAATTGTGGATAACTCTGTGTGTAAAAAGGTATAAAGCGGGGTTTTGCTGGGGAATGCAGCAGTCAGTCATTTTTTTGCAACTTTTCGGTTGCGGCCTGCGGAGAACTCCCTATAATGCGCCTCCATCGACACGGCAGATGTGAATCACTTCACAAACAACCCGGTCGGTTGAAGAGAAAAAATCCTGAAATAACGGGTTGACTCTGAAAGAGGAAAGCGTAATATACGCCACCTCGCAACGGTGAGCTGAAAGCCGCGTTGCA
>NZ_JAAVXA010000013.1:0-161 GCF_012241585.1 Pantoea sp. LS15 | reverse complement strand
AAAGTGACATGGATTCTTAACGTCCCCGGACGAAAAATGAATACCAAGTCTCAACGAGTGAACACGTAATTCATTACGAAGTTTAATTCATTGAGCATCAAACTTTTAAATTGAAGAGTTTGATCATGGCTCAGATTGAACGCTGGCGGCAGGCCTAACAC
>NZ_JAAVXA010000012.1:0-145643 GCF_012241585.1 Pantoea sp. LS15 | reverse complement strand
TGCACCGTCACCACTGTTCAGATAGTGGAGAACAACTTTCTGCTTGAATTCAGATGAATATTTTTTTCTGCCCATTGAAACGCAAAACCCCTAATCATTGGATGTCCAACTTTCGGGGTTCACTTCAAGTTGGCGGCTTTTTCATTTAGTACAACTTACAGCGCTTTCAGAATCGCATCCACGCTGGCTTTGGCATCGCCAAACAGCATATGGGTGTTCTCTTTGAAGAACAGCGGGTTCTGAACCCCGGCATAGCCAGTGTTCATGGAGCGTTTGAAGACAATGACGTTCTGCGCCTTCCACACTTCCAGAACCGGCATACCGGCGATTGGGCTACGCGGATCATCCTGTGCCGCCGGGTTAACGGTGTCGTTGGCACCGATGACCAGCACGGTGTCGGTCTCGGCGAAATCATCGTTGATCTCGTCCATTTCCAGCACGATGTCGTAAGGCACTTTCGCTTCCGCCAGCAGTACGTTCATGTGACCAGGCAGACGCCCTGCCACCGGGTGAATACCAAAGCGAACCTTGATCCCCCGCGCACGCAGTTTCTCAGTGATCTCCGCGACCGGATACTGAGCCTGTGCTACCGCCATACCATAGCCTGGGGTGATAATGACTGAATGCGAGTTTTTCAGCATATCAGCAGTATCTTCCGCGCTAATCTCGCGGTGCTCGCCCACTTCTTCGTCAGAACCCGTCGAGGAACCATCAGAACCAAAACCACCGGCGATAACGCTGATGAACGAACGGTTCATCGCTTTACACATGATGTAAGACAGGATCGCACCGGAAGAACCCACCAGCGCACCGGTGACGATCAGCAGGTCGTTGCTCAGCATAAAACCTGCCGCCGCTGCTGCCCAACCGGAGTAGGAGTTCAGCATGGAGACGACCACTGGCATATCCGCACCACCGATGGAGGCCACCAGATGCCAGCCGAATGCCAGCGCAATAATGGTCATCACCAGCAACGCCAGTACCTGCAAGCCCACGCTTTCGGTACGCACGAAGACCACCAGCAGCACAAACGACACCACCAGCGCCGCCAGGTTCAGCTTATGACGGTTTGGCAGCATCAGCGGTTTAGAGGAGATCTTCCCGCGCAGTTTACCGAACGCGACAATGGAACCGGTGAAGGTGACCGCACCGATGAAGATACCGAGGAATACTTCCGTCAGGTGGATATTCACCAGAATCGGTTCCAGACCCGGGGTGTGGTACAAGTAGCTGTTGAAGCCCACCAGCACCGCCGCCAGACCGACAAAACTGTGCAGAATCGCAACCAGCTCCGGCATCTCGGTCATTTCAACGCGTTTCGCCAGGCGAATACCAATCGCACCACCGATGATCATCGCCACCAGGATCCACGCAACGTTGCCGGTGTCCGGCCCGAAGATAGTGGCAATCAGTGCAATCGCCATCCCGGCGATACCAAAGTTATTACCCTGCTGAGACGTTTCGTGTTTGGAAAGTCCCGCCAGACTGAAAATAAACAGGATTGCAGCAACAATGTATGCGGCTGTCACTAATCCTCCAGACATATGCTACCCCTTAGCCTTTACGAAACATTTTCAGCATGCGCTGAGTCACGGTGAAACCACCGAAAATATTGATACTGGCGATCAACACCGCAACAAAACTCAGGAAGCTGATCCAGCCGCCGTGACCAATCTGCAGTAACGCCCCAACCACGATAATCCCCGAGATGGCGTTGGTGACCGACATCAGTGGTGTGTGCAAGGCATGGGAAACGTTCCACACCACGTAGTAACCCACCACGCAGGAGAGCGCGAAGACGGTAAAGTGGCCAAGGAACTCTTTCGGCGCAACGTTAGCCAGCCAGCCGAACAGAATAATAGCCAGCGCCATGATCGCGTATTTGCGCCACGGAGAAGCAGGTTTGGCAGGTTCTTTAGGTTCTGGCGCCGCTTTCGGTGCAGCCTGAGGCTGAGCAGAAACCTGAATAGGTGGCGCAGGCCAGGTGATTTCACCTTCACGAACCACGGTAACGCCACGTACGACCACATCGTCGAAATCAACGGTGACGTTGCCATCTTTCTCTTTGCAGAGCAGTTTCAGCAGGTTAACGAGGTTAGTGCCGTACAACTGAGAAGACTGCGTTGGCAGACGGCCTGGCAGATCGGTATAACCGATCACCTTCACGCCGTTCGCGGTCGTTGTCACCTGATTCGGGACGGTATATTCACAGTTACCGCCGTTTTGCGCCGCCAGGTCGACAATCACGCTGCCAGGCTTCATGGAATCCACCATTTCACGAGTGATCAGCTTCGGCGCTGGTTTACCCGGGATCAGAGCGGTGGTCACAATAATGTCGACATCTTTCGCCTGTGCGGCGAAGAGTTCCATTTCCGCTTTGATAAAGGCTTCAGACATGACCTTGGCGTAGCCATCACCGCTGCCCGCTTCTTCCTTGAAGTCCAGTTCAAGGAATTCGGCACCCATACTTTGTACCTGTTCCTTAACCTCAGGACGGGTATCAAACGCGCGCACGATAGCCCCGAGGCTATTTGCTGCACCGATTGCAGCAAGACCCGCAACGCCTGCGCCAATCACCATCACTTTCGCCGGAGGGACTTTACCTGCCGCAGTGATTTGACCGGTAAAGAAACGACCAAATTCGTGGGCCGCTTCAACAATGGCGCGATAGCCCGCGATGTTTGCCATAGAGCTTAACGCGTCCAGCGACTGCGCACGCGAAATTCGTGGTACAGAATCCATGGCCATTACGGTCACGCCACGTGCCGCCAGCTTCTCCATCAGCTCAGGATTTTGCGCAGGCCAGATGAAACTCACCAGCGTCGTACCTGGATTGAGCAGCGAAATCTCACTCTCTTCCGGTGCGTTCACCTTCAGAATCACAGGTGACTGCCAGACTTCAGCACTGTCCACCACTTCCGCGCCAGCCTGGATGAAGGCTTCGTCATCGAAACTCGCCAGTTTGCCTGCGCCGCTTTCAACCGCGACGGTAAAACCCAGTTTAAGCAGTTGCTCCACCGTTTTCGGTGTTGCCGCTACGCGGGTTTCATTGGCTAACCGTTCTTTTGGTACCCCAATACGCATAGTTTTCCCTTCCATCGGTTTTTGATGATGGTTTGTCGATAAATGCCCGCGGTTTGTATCAATTTTCACCATCGCGATAGCGACGAGATATGATTAACCCCGGAAAATAAAACAGTAACAAACTGTCTATAACCTACTGAAAATAGCGCCCGTGATCTACCGCCAGAAAACACTATTTCTTACTTTATCTGTGAAAAATAAGCGATCGGCGTCACTGACAGTGATATTTACCTTAAATTCATCCTCGAAGCCGATAAATCGCGCAAGCGAAGCGGTAAAAACATGATATAGCGCCATAAGAGAACAAGTTATTAACATTAAATTAACTTGTAAAAGTCATAAGCTTTATCAGTTTTACTTGTCAAACGCCTGTTTTTTCAACATATCACTAAATGTTATCGAATTCGGTGATTCAGTAAGCACTGGCAGTGAAAAATGCCGCAGACAGCGACAGGTTTTAAATGCCATAATCGGGACCGTCTCAAATTAACAACAATACCAGTACATGGTTTGCGCAAGGCGAAGGATTATTTTTATGAAGCTTAAGAACACACTCCTGGCGTCCGCACTTCTCTGTGCGACCACCCTGTCTGCAAATGCCGCAACAGAGTTAACGCCAGAGCAAGCGGCAGCGTTAAAACCTTTTGACCATACGGTCATTGTGGGTCGCTACAATTCCATTGGCGATGCCGTTGCCGCCGCGTCAAAAGCCGCCGATAAAAATGGTGCGGCCTCGTTTTACGTCATTGACCAGTCTGATTATGGCAACAGCGGTAATCAGCGCGTAACCATTGCGCTGTTCAAAGACAATGCACCGAAAGCTGATGCACCGAAAAACCGCGTGATTAATGGCATCGTTGAACTACCAAAAGATCAAGCGATCGCATTGGAACCTTATGACACCGTCACCGTTCAGGGCTTCTATCGCAGCCAGCCTGAAGTAAACGATGCCATCACCAAAGCGGCGAAAGAGAAAGGTGCGTACTCTTTCTATATCGTGCGTCAGGTGGATGCTAACCAGGGCGGCAACCAGCGCATTACCGCGTTCATCTATAAAGAAGATGCGAAAAAACGTGTTCTGCAAAGCCCGGATGTTATCCCGGCTGATTCCGAAGCAGGCCGCGCGGCAATAGCGAAAGGCGGTGAGGAAGCGAAGAAGGTTGAAATCCCTGGCGTAGCAACCTCTGCTGCACCAAGCGCTGAAGTGGGCCGTTTCTTCGAAACGCAATCCACGAAAGGTGGCCGTTATTCTGTGACGCTGCCAGACGGTACCAAAATTGAAGAGCTGAACAAC
This sequence comes from Pantoea sp. LS15, assembly GCF_012241585.1. Taxonomy (NCBI): domain Bacteria; kingdom Pseudomonadati; phylum Pseudomonadota; class Gammaproteobacteria; order Enterobacterales; family Erwiniaceae; genus Pantoea; species Pantoea sp. LS15. The sequence continues at coordinate 141,265 of NZ_JAAVXA010000012.1, read as the reverse complement.
GCCACTGCTGCGCAGATGGTGCCGTTCGACAGCATCAAGTTCACCGGCAACTACGGCAACATGACGGAAGTCTCTTATCAGGTCGCGAAGCGTGCGGCGAAGAAAGGGGCGAAATACTACCACATCACCCGCCAGTGGCAGGAACGTGGCAACAACGTGACGATCAGCGCCGATCTCTACAAGTAACAAAATCATTGATCAAAGGCGGCGCAATGCCGCCTTTTTTTGTTACTTTTTTTGAATTTCTGCCACACGTCATTGCATGCTTTCGTTACACTCCGTAAAATCCCGCGCCTTAGTGTGATCCACCATTTTTATGCGCCTGTGCGAAATAATTATTCTGGATTTGGACTTTTCATAACAGGAAGCCAATGGAAAAGAAACTTGGCCTGAGTGCTCTGACTGCACTCGTTTTAAGCTCAATGCTGGGTGCGGGCGTATTCAGTTTACCGCAGAACATGGCGGCGGTGGCAAGCCCAGCCGCACTCCTTATTGGCTGGGGTATCACCGGTGTTGGGATATTGCTGCTGGCGTTCGCAATGTTACTGCTGACCCGCATCCGACCGGATCTGGACGGTGGGATTTTCACCTATGCACGTGAAGGTTTTGGTGAGCTGATTGGCTTCTGCTCCGCATGGGGATACTGGTTATGCGCGGTTATCGCCAACGTCTCCTATCTGGTGATCGTCTTCTCGGCGCTGAGTTTCTTTACCGACACGCCTGAGCTGCGTCTCTTTGGCGATGGTAACACCTGGCAGTCTATTGTGGGTGCCTCGGTACTGCTGTGGTTCGTTCACTGGCTGGTTTTACGTGGCGTACAAACAGCAGCCAGTATTAACCTCGTGGCTACCCTCGCGAAGCTGGTCCCGCTAGGTCTGTTTATCGTGCTGGCCTTTATTGCGTTCCGTATGGACGTATTTAAGCTCGATTTCACAGGCGTTGCGTTGGGCGTACCTGTCTGGGAGCAGGTGAAAAACACGATGCTCATTACCCTGTGGGTGTTTATCGGTGTTGAAGGCGCGGTCGTGGTTTCCGCCCGGGCACGTAATAAACGCGATGTGGGCCGTGCAACTCTGCTGGCCGTAATGGCCGCGCTGGGGGTCTATCTGCTGGTCACGCTGCTGTCGCTGGGCGTGGTAGCACGTCCTGAGCTGGCCGGGATGCGTAACCCATCAATGGCAGGGCTGATGGTAAAAATGCTCGGTCCCTGGGGTGATGTGGTGATTGCTGCGGGGCTGATCATCTCCGTCTGTGGCGCTTACCTGAGCTGGACCATTATGGCCGCTGAAGTCCCGTTCCTGGCCTCCACGCACAAAGCGTTTCCACGCCTGTTTGCCCGTCAGAACAAAAACAGTGCGCCGTCCGCATCACTCTGGCTGACTAACATCAGCGTGCAGGTCTGTCTGGTGCTGATCTGGCTCACAGGTTCTGACTATAACACTCTGCTGACCATCGCCTCAGAGATGATTCTGGTACCCTATTTCTTAGTGGGCGCGTATTTGTTAAAAATTGCCACACGCCCGGCGCACTATGTTGTGGGTGTCGGAGCCTGTATTTACGGTCTGTGGTTGTTGTATGCTTCCGGGCCTATGCATTTGCTGCTGTCTGTAGTGTTATATGCACCGGGTTTGCTGGTGTTTATCTATGCACGCCGCACGCATCAGCTGGAAAACGCACTTAAACGCCGCGAGATGGCCTTAATCGGACTGTTACTGGTTGCAGCTTTACCGGCAACCTGGATGTTAATGGGATAGCATCGCCTTTCCCATTGTTGAACTGTAAAGGAGAATACGATGGGAAATGCACAGCTTCGCCCAATACTGATTACCGGTGGAGGCCGCCGTATCGGCCTCGCCCTTGCCCATCATTTTCTCAACCTTCGCCATCCGGTCATCGTCAGTTATCGTACTGAATATCCCTCCATCGAAGGATTACGAAAAGCAGGGGCTGTTTGCATTCAGGCGGATTTTTCGACCGATGAAGGCATTCTGGCCTTTGCGGATAAAGTGAAGTCCACCACGACGGGGCTGCGTGCCATTATCCATAACGCCAGTGCATGGCGAGCCGAAAAGCCCGGCACATCGCTCAGCGAAACGCTCTCTGCCATGTTACAGATCCACGTTAATACGCCCTATTTGCTTAATCACGCGCTGCAGGATCTGCTGCGCGGCCACGGGCATGCTGCGGGCGACATTATCCATTTCACCGATTATGTGGTGGAGCGAGGCAGCGACAAGCACATTGCCTATGCAGCCAGTAAAGCCGCGCTGGATAACATGACGCGCTCGTTTGCCCGCAAACTCGCGCCCGAAGTGAAGGTAAATGCCATCGCCCCGGCAATGATTTTATTTAACGAAACAGATGATGCGGAGTATCGTCAGCAGGCGCTGAACAAGTCGCTGATGAAAATTGCCCCAGGCGAAAAAGAGGTGATTGACCTTGTGGATTATCTGCTCACCAGTTGCTACGTCACCGGCAGAACCTTTGCCGTAGACGGGGGTCGACCACTGCGCTAGTGAAAGCGACTCCAGAAGAAGATTAACACCCAGGCGCTGAGCCCCCAGCAGACCACTGCCCCGCTCAGCGCCAGGGGAAGTCGCAGAAAACCGGTGAAATACCAGAGCGATAACAGGTAGAGGAAATACGGGATAATAGACCACATGCCAAACACGATGGTCGTTCGCAATGCTTCTGTGCCCCGTTCAGAGGCCACAATATAGTGTGCAATGAGCGCAAAAGTCGGGAAGAGTGGGATCAGCCCGGCAATATAATAATTTTTGGTTTTAGCCAGGATGCCAATCAATAACACCACCAGCGCACCAAGTGCGGCCTTAATCACCAGCCCCATACTTTTCCCTATAACAATCAAGTAACAATATGAGTCAGAATAACGGAACTGACGCTAATTTTGAAAGATTAATGGAAGGTTAAGGTTCTGCGGTGTATGTTGGCATTTTTCACGATAACAGACGTTGTATGAATAAGATTGTTTATGTTGAAGACGAACCCGAAGTCGGGCAATTGATTGCCGCCTATCTGGGTAAACATGATATGGACGTCATTGTTGAGCCTCGTGGCGATCGCGCCGAAGAGGTTGTCGTGCGTGAAAACCCGGACCTTGTCCTCCTGGATATCATGTTGCCAGGGAAAGACGGCATGACGCTCTGTCGTGACCTTCGCGCCCGCTGGGAGGGGCCAATCGTCCTGCTCACTTCACTGGACAGCGATATGAACCATATTCTGTCGCTGGAGATGGGTGCCAATGACTACATTCTGAAAACTACCCCCCCTGCCGTTCTGCTCGCGCGCCTGCGTCTTCATTTACGCCAGCACGCCAGCATCGAACGCGAAGCGCCAGCTCCGTCACTGACACCTCACAAAGCGATGCGTTTTGGTACGCTTTCCATTGATCCGATTAATCGTCAGGTACTGCTTTCCGACGAGCTTATTGCGCTCTCGACCGCAGATTTTGACCTGCTTTGGGAGCTGGCAACCCATGCCGGGCAAATCATGGATCGCGATGCGCTGCTGAAAAACCTGCGTGGGGTGAGTTATGACGGCATGGATCGCAGCGTTGATGTTGCGATATCGCGTCTGCGCAAAAAGTTGCAGGATAACGCTACCGAGCCGTACCGCATTAAAACCGTGCGTAACAAGGGCTATCTGTTTGCTCCGCACGCCTGGGAAACCTGATTATTTCATCATCCGGAATCGTTAATGAAAAAGCTGTTTGTGCAGTTTTATCTTCTGCTGTTTGTCTGCTTCCTGGTGATGACCATGCTGGTCGGGCTGGTCTATAAATTCACCGCCGAACGTGCAGGCAGGCAGTCGCTGGACGATCTGATGAAAAGCTCGCTGTATCTGATGCGCAGCGAGCTGAGAGAAATCCCGCCCCACGACTGGGCGAAAACTCTGAAAGAGCTGGATCTGAACCTGTCGTTTGATTTACGCATCGAGCCGTTGAAAGATTTCGATCTGGACGCGCCCACCATGCAACGTCTGCGCGACGGGGACATTGTTGCGCTGGATGAGAAATATACCTTTATCCAGCGCATTCCGCGCAGCCATTACGTGTTGGCTGTCGGGCCGGTGCCCTACCTCTATTATCTGCACCAGATGCGTCTGCTGGATATGGCGCTGATGGCCTTTATCGCCATTTCACTCGCGTTTCCTGTCTTTATCTGGATGCGACCACACTGGCAAGACATGCTGAAACTGGAATCCGCCGCACAGCGTTTTGGCGAGGGACATTTTACCGAACGTATTCACTTCGACAGCGGTTCCAGCTTTGAACGTCTGGGTGTGGCCTTTAACCAGATGGCCGATAACATCAATGCCCTTATCGCCAGTAAGAAGCAGTTGATCGACGGGATTGCACACGAACTGCGGACGCCGCTGGTTCGCCTGCGCTATCGTCTGGAGATGAGCGAGAATCTGACGGAAGCGGAATCTCAGGCTCTGAATCGCGATATTGGCCAGCTTGAAGCGCTGATTGAAGAACTGCTGACCTACGCGCGCCTCGACCGCCCGCAGAACGAACTGAACCTCAGCACGCCGGATCTGCCTGACTGGCTGCAAACTCACATTGATGATGTGCAGAGCGTGAACCCGCAGCGCACGCTGTTGACCCGCGTTACCCCAGGTGATTATGGCGCGCTCGATATGCGCCTGATGGAGCGCGTGCTGGACAACCTGATCAACAACGCCATGCGTTACAGCGAAAGCACATTGCAGATTAGCCTGGATTTGCAGGGCAATCAGGCCAGCCTGACGGTAGAAGACGACGGGCCGGGAATTGCCCCGGAAGCACGAGAAACCGTGTTTGAACCGTTTGTGCGCCTGGATCCCAGCCGCGACCGCGCTACCGGGGGATGTGGTCTGGGGCTGGCGATTGTCTACTCTATCGCACAGGCGATGGGCGGAACGGTGCATTGCGAGGAGAGCGAACTCGGTGGTGCGCGCTTCTGCTTTAGCTGGCCGCTTTACCATAACATCGCCCTTCCCGTTCCTGCCTGACCTAAACCGCACGCTGGCCTGACCCGGCGTGCTGTGCTATATGATAAGTATGTTGTAACTAATGAGTGTATTTATGGCGACTTACGATCTCATCGAAAGGCTCAACAGCACCTTTCGCGAAATAGAACATGAGTTACTCACGCTGACAGAACGTTTGCAGACCTGCCGCCTGCTGGCCGCGCGCGTCTTTACCCTACCGGATGTGGCCAAAGGGGCAGAACATGATCCGCTGGATACCATCGACGTGAAACAGCACATCGGCAAAGCCGCATTTGAACTGGCACTAAAACATTATCGTCACCTATTTATTCAGCAGCAGTCAGAACAACGCAGCAGTAAGGCGGCCGTTCGCCTGCCAGGCGTGATCTGCCTGCAAACCGATGCGACAACGCGTGAGGCGCTGGAAAGTCAGATTACGTATATCAATAACCTGAAAGCGGCATTTGAAAAGATCATCACTGAAGAGTCAGGCCTGGCCCCTGCCGCCCGGTTCGAGTGGGTGCATCGTCAGCTTCCCGGGTTGATTACCCTGAATGCCTACCGCACGCTGACGGTGCTGCGCCATCCCGCCACGCTGCGCTTCGGCTGGGCCAACAAGCACATCATTAAAAACTTCACCCGGGATGAGATTCTGGCGCAGCTGGAAAAAAGTCTGAAGACACCGCGCACCGTGGCACCGTGGTCGCGGGAACAGTGGATTGAACGCCTCGAACAGGAGTACCACAGCATCGCCTCACTACCGGCGGACACACGCCTCAAGATTAAGCGTCCGGTGAAGGTGCAGCCTATCGCCCGCGTCTGGTATTCCGGTCAGCAAAAACAGGTGCAGTATGCCTGTCCGACACCGCTGATCGCGCTTTATGATGCCGATCAGGGTGCTATCGTGCCGGATATCGGTGAACTCCTGAATTATGATGCTGAAAATATCCAGCACCGTTACCGACCTCAGGCGCAGCCGCTGCAGTTGATTATTCCGCGGCTGCACCTGTATGTGGCGGGATAATTATTTCAGACTGCCGACCATCGCCTCCGGACGAACCCAGGCGTCAAATTCCGCCTCCGTCAGGTAGCCCAGCGCCAGGGCGGAGGCTTTCAGCGTCAGACCCTCTTTATGCGCTTTTTTGGCGATCTCAGCGGCTTTATCGTAGCCAATATGGGTATTGAGCGCGGTCACCAGCATCAAAGACTCGTTGAGCAGCTGGCTGATGCGCTCGTGGTTTGGCTCAATACCTACCGCACAGTGCTCGTTAAAGCTCGCCATCCCGTCCGCCAGCAGGCGAATGGATTGCAGAACGTTGTGGATCACCATTGGGCGATAGACGTTCAGCTCGAAGTTGCCGGATGCGCCTCCCATGTTAACGGCCACATCGTTGCCCATCACCTGACAGCAAAGCATAGTCATGGCTTCGCACTGGGTCGGGTTCACTTTACCCGGCATGATGGAGCTTCCCGGCTCGTTTTCCGGAATGCTGATTTCACCGATACCGCAGCGCGGACCCGAGGCCAGCCAGCGTACGTCGTTGGCAATTTTCATCAGCGAGGCCGCCAGCCCTTTCAGCGCGCCATGGGTATGGACCAGCGCATCGCAGGTCGCCAGTGCTTCGAACTTATTAGGTGCCGTCACAAACGGTTGCCCGGTCGTGGCGGCAAGCTCCTCAGCCACGCGCACCGCGTATTCAGGGTGAGTATTTAGCCCGGTCCCCACAGCCGTACCACCGAGCGCCAGCTCCGCCAGATGTGGCAGGCTGTATTCAATGTGCTTCAGGTTATGCTCCAGCATCGCCACCCAGCCGGAAATCTCCTGGCCGAGGGTCAGCGGCGTAGCGTCCTGAAGGTGGGTGCGACCAATTTTGACGATATCGCGGAAAGCCTGCGCTTTTTCGTCGAGGGTCTTTTTCAGCACATTCAGCTGCGGGATAAGCTGCTCGTGAAGAGCGATGACCGCCGCCACGTGCATTGCCGTCGGGAACACGTCGTTAGAGCTTTGGCTCTTGTTCACGTCATCATTCGGGTGAACCTTACGCTCCATGCCACGCACGCCGCCCAGCAGCTCACTTGCGCGGTTTGCCAGCACTTCGTTCATGTTCATGTTGCTTTGCGTGCCGGAACCGGTCTGCCAGATGGCGAGAGGAAATTCGTCGGGATGCTTGCCCGCCAGCACTTCGTCGGCGGCATTCATGATGGCGGTGGCCTTGTCTGCCGTCAGCAGGCCTAAATCCTGGTTGACTTTAGCGGCTGCGCGTTTGGTGAGCGCCAGCGCCTGAATCAGCGAGACGGGCATTTTCTCGGTCGAAATGCGGAAATGTTCAAGTGAACGCTGGGTTTGCGCGCCCCATAGCTTGTCAGCCGGGACGGCAATGGCGCCCATCGAGTCTTTCTCATGGCGTACCGTTGTCATTACTTACTCCTTGATTACAAAGATGGGATTGCTCACATGCTTAAGAGATAAGTATTGATGACTTCTGAGAAACGATATGGCGCTTTGTGCGCTCTTTTTTAGTGTCGGGTGGCGTTGACGCCACCCGGCTTTTTATCTTACTTCACACACGCCGAACACTGGGAAGACTGGATCTGTTTGAAGAAGTCGTTACCTTTGTCATCCACAAGGATAAACGCCGGGAAATCTTCCACTTCAATTTTCCAGATCGCTTCCATACCCAGTTCCGGGTATTCCACGCATTCCAGGCTCTTGATGCTGCCCTGCGCCAGCACGGCAGCCGGGCCGCCGATACTGCCCAGATAGAAACCGCCATGCTTGTGGCAGGCATCCGTCACCTGCTGGCTACGGTTGCCTTTCGCCAGCATGATCATGCTGCCGCCGTTGGCCTGCAGCTGGTCAACGTACGAGTCCATACGGCCTGCCGTGGTTGGGCCTAACGAGCCGGAAGCATAACCTTCTGGCGTTTTCGCCGGGCCTGCGTAGTAGATTGGGTGATCTTTAATGTACTGCGGCAGCCCTTCGCCGTTGTCCAGACGCTCTTTCAGCTTCGCGTGGGCGATGTCGCGTCCGACGATAATCGTGCCGTTCAGGGAGAGACGCGTCGACACCGGATACTGCGAAAGCTGTGCCAGGATCTCTTTCATCGGACGGTTCAGATCAACGCGAACCGCTTCACCCTCACCTGCTTTACGCAGTTCTTCCGGAATGTATTTCCCTGGGTTGTTTTCCAGTTTTTCGATCCACACACCTTCGCGGTTGATCTTGGCCTTGATGTTGCGATCCGCAGAGCAGGACACGCCCATCCCGACCGGGCAGGATGCGCCGTGACGCGGCAGACGGATCACGCGTACATCGTGGGCAAAGTATTTGCCGCCAAACTGCGCCCCCAGGCCCAGATTACGCGCTTCTTCCAGCAATTCCTGCTCTAGCTGCACGTCGCGGAACGCCTGGCCGTGCTCGTTCCCTTCCGTTGGCAGGCCATCGTAGTATTTGGTTGAGGCCAGCTTCACGGTTTTCAGCGTGCTTTCAGCCGACGTACCGCCAATCACAAACGCGATGTGGTACGGCGGGCACGCCGCGGTGCCGAGCGTACGCATTTTCTCAACCAGGTAGTTCTTCAGCTTGCCCGGGGTGAGCAGCGCTTTAGTCTCCTGGTAGAGATAGGTTTTGTTGGCTGAACCGCCGCCTTTGGCGATGCAGAGGAATTTGTACTCGTCACCGTCCACGCTATAGAGGTCAATCTGCGCAGGCAGGTTGGTGCCGGTGTTAACCTCTTTGTACATATCCAGCGCCGCGTTTTGCGAATAGCGCAGGTTATCTTCGGTGTAGGTGTTGTAGACGCCATGCGCCAGGGCAGCTTCATCACCGCCGCCGGTCCAGACGCGCTGGCCTTTTTTACCGACAATGATCGCCGTGCCAGTATCCTGGCAGGTCGGCAGAACGCCTTTGGCTGCGATATCGGAGTTACGCAGGAATTGCAGGGCAACGTATTTATCGTTCTCGCTGGCCTGCGGATCGCTCAGGATATCGGCAACCTGCTGCTGATGCGCAGGGCGGAGCATAAACGAGGCGTCATGGAACGCATGCTGCGCCAGCAACGTCAGCGCCTGCGGGTCCACCTTGAGGATCTCCTGGCCTTCAAACTCTGAGACGGAGACGTGATCGCGGGTTAACAGGTAATACTCGGTCTGATCCTTACTCAGCGGGAAAGGATCCTGATAATGAAAGGGTTTATTCGACATTGTTCTCTCACTTACTGCTTCAGTCTGATTATTTGGGCAGATGTTCCGCTGCCCGCTTAAAAGCGAGTCAGCTTATCCTACACAATTTTTTAACAAAAACTGAGACTAGTACGACTTTTTACATCCGCAGGTTACTTCCACGTGGTTTATTGCTTTAATACCCGGAGTTAATTCCACATTTGAATCAGGGCTTGATAATGCAAAAACTCATTAACTCAGTGCAAAACTACGCCTGGGGAAGTAAAACTGCGTTAACGGATCTCTACGGTATCGCGAACCCGAACAACCTGCCGATGGCAGAACTGTGGATGGGGGCGCACCCGAAGAGCAGCTCAAAAATTGAAGATGCCAGCGGCCAGGTTCGCTCTCTGCGCGACGTCATTGATGCCGATAAAGGCGCGCTGCTGGGCGACAAAGTTGCCAGCCGTTTTGGTGAGTTGCCGTTCCTGTTTAAAGTACTGTGCGCCGACCAGCCGCTCTCCATCCAGGTTCACCCGAACAAGAAAGCCTCTGAGATTGGTTTCGCCAAAGAGAACGCCGCAGGCATTCCGTTAGATGCTGCCGAGCGTAACTACAAAGATCCTAACCATAAACCGGAGCTGGTCTTTGCGCTGACCCCGTTCCTGGCGATGAATGCGTTCCGCGAGTTTTCAGAGATCATTTCCCTGCTGCAACCTGTCGCAGGTGCCAACAAGGCCATCGCCCACTTCCTCAATAACCCGAACGCAGACGCACTGAGCCAGCTTTTTGCCAGCCTGCTTAACATGCAGGGTGAAGAGAAATCACACGCACTGGCGGTGCTGAAAGCGGCACTGAACACGCAGCAAGGTGAGCCGTGGGAGACTATCCGCCTGATTTCCGAATTCTACCCGGACGACAGCGGTCTGTTCTCTCCGCTGCTGCTGAACGTGGTGAAGCTGAACCCGAGCGAAGCGATGTTCCTGTTTGCCGAAACGCCTCACGCCTATCTGCAGGGTGTCGCTCTGGAGGTAATGGCCAACTCCGACAACGTGCTGCGCGCGGGTCTGACGCCGAAATACATCGATATTCCTGAGCTGGTTGCCAATGTGCAGTTCGTGGCGAAACCTGCCGGAGAGCTGCTGACTCAACCGGTGAAAAACGGCGCAGAGCTGGACTTCCCTATCCCGGTTGAGGATTTTGCTTTCTCACTACACGACCTGAGCCAGACAGAAGCGACCATCGCACAGGAGAGCGCGGCGATCCTGTTCTGCGTAGAGGGCGAAGCGGTGCTGCATAAGGGAGAACAGCGTCTGGTGCTCAAGCCGGGCGAATCGGCTTTCGTTGCGGCCAATGAATCTCCGGTTAGCATTAGCGGTAAAGGCCGCCTGGCGCGCGTTTTTAATAAGCTATAGGGACTTACTGAATTTTTTAACAACTCTTGCTAAGCTAGTTGCTGGTTTTATATCTCCGGGCGGTGTCTACCGCCTGGTTTCATTTTAGGGATAGTCGCAATGAAAAAATCGGTCGTAGCGGTTGGAGTGATTGTAGCGTTAGGCGTGGTCTGGACAGGTGCCTCCTGGTTTACCGGGAAACAGCTGGAAGGCCGTCTGGCTGAGATGGTGGCACAGGCTAACAGCGAGCTTAAACGCAACGCGCCGGAAGCCGGTCTTGAGCTGAGCTACCAGAATTATCAGCGCGGTGTATTCACCAGCCATATGCAGGTTGTGGTGAAGCCGGTTACCGGTTCTGAAAACGGCTGGCTGAAACCGGGCCAGAGTGTGGTGCTGGATGAGGTCGTAAGCCACGGTCCGTTGCCTCTGGCGCAGTTGAAGTCCTTTAACCTGATCCCGTCAATGGCATCCGTTCACACCGTACTGGTGAACAACGACCTGACCAAACCGCTGTTTGACCTGGCAAAGAATGAATCACCTTTCGAGATTAACACCCGCATCAGCTATGCCGGTGACACGAGTTCTGATATTACCCTGAAAGCGCTGAACTACGAGAAAGAGAATGAGAAAGTTGCCTTTAGCGGCGGTAACTTCAAGCTGGATGCTGACCGCGACGGAAACGTGTTCTCCCTGACGGGTGAAGCGGAAAGTGGCCTGGTCAATGCCGTAAACGAATACAACCAAAAAGTTCAGCTCACCTTTAATAATCTGAAAGCCGACGGTAATAGCCGAATGACTGATTTTAAAGAGCGTATCGGCGATCAAAAACTCTCAATTGCTAAGATTGCAATTGCGGTTGAAGGCAAGGAGATGGCCGTACTGGAAGGTATGGATGTCGATGGTAAATCTGACGTCTCCAAAGACGGTAAGAGTATCAATACTCAACTGGATTACACGCTGAAGAGCCTGAAAGTGCAGAATCAGGATCTGGGAACCGGCAAACTCTCACTGAAGATCGGCAATATCGACGGTCAGGCATGGCATGAGTTTAGCCAGAAATACAGCAAAGAGAGCCAGGCGCTGCTGACCGATACCGCTCTGCAGCAAAACCCGGAAGAGTATCAGCAGCAGGCGATAGCGGTGCTGTTCAATAACCTGCCAATCCTGCTGAAAGGCGAGCCGGTGATAACCGTTGCACCGCTGAGCTGGAAAAACAGCAAAGGTGAAACCAACTTCAACCTGTCTCTGTTCCTGAAAGATCCGGCAACCGCCACGGGTGAACCGCAAACGCTGGCGCAGGAAGTCGATCGCAGCGTGAAGTCTCTCGACAGCAAGCTGACCATCCCTATGGAGATGGCAACCGAGTTTATGACACAGATTGCGAAGCTTGAAGGCTACGGCGACGAAGACGCCGGCAAGCTGGCGAACCAGCAGGTGAAAGGCCTGGCGGCGATGGGCCAGATGTTCCGCATTACCAAAGTGGAAAACAACACGATTTCCACCAGCCTGCAGTACGCCAACGGCCAGGTAACGCTTAACGGTGACAAGATGCCACTGGAGGATTTTGTCGGCATGTTTGGTATGCCTGCTCTGGGGGCGCCGGAACCGGCTGAACCTGCAGCGCCAGCCGAACCTGCAGCACCTCAACAGTAAACGACAAAACCCCTCGAATGAGGGGTTTTTTATTGCCAGGTGAAGCTGACGCTTACAAGGCCTACGATTCCAATCCGTTGTAGGCCCGTGCAAGCGCAGCGCCGCCGGGCGAGACCTCAGCGCGGCAGGTAAGGTTCTCTGACAAAGTCAGCCAGGAGATAAATCAGGTCATGCAATAAGCCAGCAAGTTCCTGCGAAACGGCGTTTGCCAGAGTCTGACTCAACAAGGCCTGATTCAGTGCCTGAGCATATCCCACCAGCATCGCCGTATCTTGCCAGCAATCCGGAACACAGGATTGTGCAGGTAACGCGGTACTCAGTCGCTCTACCAGATGAGGCGGTAAATCTTCATCGCATCGGTTTTTTAGCTCATCGAGATTAAAAGCCAGACGGCCACACAGCGCTAAGCGCTCTGCTTTGTCGTGGGTTTCCAGCAGCACGTTAACAAAAGCGCAGCAGCAATCAGTCAGTTCAAAGAGATCCAACGTTGAGGGTATCGGCAGGTCAAGAAGTTGGCTCGTAATACTGTCAGTAGATTGAGGGTTAGCAAGAGTTGGGATCGTAGCCATAGGCAGCCTCCGTGTGATGTTTTAAGGCCACCGTCTAAGTTTCCACGCTCAGAGGGTGGCGGCGCTGACAGGGGTGGAAACTGAATCACACGGTCTTCAGCCAGTCTTTCGACTGCCCTATCAGCGCCACCGTTGATTTTACAAGGATATGCGCCGCCCCGACACTAAAACTGTGTCGTCGTGTGATGGTTCAGGTTTCCACGCCTGACTGCGGAATTTGCCGCAGTGGTTGTACTGTAAGAGATATGTGGGTGGAAAGAAATAATGGTCTTTGGTTTACATGAGGTTTCTTACGGGATTGCGAGCATGCTTCCAGATCATGGATAACCTATTCGGTTACCTGGGTCAAATATGAACGTATGAGATTGACTGAAAACAAAAAAGATACTAAAAAAAGAGTAAGTTGCTCTCTTGCAACACAGACTGTAATACAATGCTCTCATATGTGCTTACTAGAACTTTGAATTTTAACTAATCAGTTTAGTTTTTTTCCCTTCACATAGCGATAAGGAGATTCATATGACTGATGTACGTATCACATGCATTACACTCTCTGATACTAATGCTATTCACGAGCATATTACTCATGTAGGCAGCCCTCAATTCAACCCAAAAGGGAGCAAATGGACAGTTGCGCAAGTTATTGCGGCTATTGAAAAAAATGAGCATACGTTTCATGTAACTGATGCATACGGCAACACAGCCTATGTTGGCGTTGTAGATCCCAGAGATGGTCGAAAGAAATTTATTCGAACTTATGCCGATGGAAAATGGAACAACAATCTTCTTTCTTTACCACAATGCTAAAATCATTGGGGCAAAAGCCCCTTAAATAACTCAAGAAGATAAACATGCTGAATAAAGAAGACGTCCTCAAAAAGCACATTGAAATAAACATTGAGACAGCACAAGACTTTCTGAGCTATTTCTCACCGTATTTAAATAAAGAATTTGACTTCAGAAACTTTATTTTCAGAGGACATGGGAATGCAAATCATAAACTAATCCCATCGGTTCTAAGAAGAGACCGCTCAATAATTAAAAGAATTCAAGCAATGAGTGCCAGGATATCAATAACTGAAACAGATTTGTTGTTCGAATCAAAGCAAATCCAAGCCGAAACAGCCATACTTAGGCAGTTTTATAAGATATCCAATAGAAATGGGTTATTTACCCCACCTACAGAACGTTGGTTTAAGGATGACATTCATTTAGTTACAAATCAATTTGTGGTTGCTGATCGTCATGATGATGAAGAATGGCTACCAAAAGAATTATTAGAGCTTGCAGCCTTAGCTCAACATTATGGTATCCCAACCAGACTTATGGATTGGACACACGATGCGCTGACAGCATGTTTTTTTGCTTGTACTTCTGAAGTTGAAAGCAAAGAGGATTTATGTGTTTGGGCTATGAATGCCAACTGGATAACTTTGTTGAAAAAATCCGGAAAAGTAAACAAAATAAACTTCTTTACACCAAACTATAAAAACAATGATAATGTGACGGCACAAAAAGGTCTTTTCACATATTGCTCGTCAACTCTTAAACGAAATATTTTCCCAAGAGAAGTTTTCTTACTTCCACATGAACAGAGGGATATTGTATTAGGTCAAAAAGACAAAGTTGACACCAGGCCATTGGACGAAGTTGTGTTTGATGAGCTAACAAGAAGTTCAAATACAAATCTTGGAGATGAACCGCTTTTTATAAAAGTCACATTACCAAACTCCCAGCGAATGGAACTATATCGGATGTTAATATTAATGGGGTATGACTACCCTCGTATCTATCCAGGGTATCATGGTGTTGCAAATCATTTAGACTTCCTCAAAAACATCGAGGATGAAATATTACGCCAACAATTTCTCTTGTAGAAAATGATGCATCGCTATCATATGTGATGCATCAAGAACTATAGATCATTTGCCCTTCTGATTTTCGTCCATATACCTTTCAGCCATTTCTGGTATTTCACCTGAAATATGTGAAGCTCGATTCATCGACTTACTGAGCCCCTTTTTAATTGAGTCCAGATACCGTTTTTCCATACCTGGAAACTGTCGACTGATAGCTAGAGGGAGACTATCCATAATTGCTCCGACTTCTCCAGCTAATTTTGATAAGGCATATGTAGTGGATGCCGTATCAATCACCTCCCTTGTTTCACGGGCGCTCTTCAACTCCTGTGCATCTGCCTGAGCATTAGTAAGTCGTATTCGGGCTTTCAAAATTTCAGCATCATCTATGTCACCACCCTGCTCCATAATTTTACTCAGTTCATTTTCAACCCTGTGACTTACAACGTTTGTCACATCATAAAACGCTTCTCGCCCAACACGCTTTACTGGTTCTACGTCCCATTTGTCGAAAGCCGTTACACAGACCTTACAGCTTTTCGCCATATTCTTCTTGTTGAGCAGATGCTGGGTCATTTGTACCTCTGTATTATTTTTAACTACGCATGTGGCTGTATTGTTGTAGGAATGATATTTAAAATCATTTAGCTATAAAGAATAACAACTCCACCACCTCAGAAAAACTCACAAATAGCGTTTTTTCGCGAGGTCGCCACAACGTAGTAAGCCAAACTACCCGAAAGGACTCGCGCATTTTCGTCGGGTCAATCGGGCTCGCCCAACAAGCCGATCAGTTTGCTTTTGCCGTCCTGGGCCTGTCGGCGAATTAGTTCAACCTTGAAGCGTAGTGATGCATCTGGTTCAGCTCACATCACGTGAATTAATTTAATTATTAAAAAAATCGAGTGAATTTAATAATGAAGCTAACAAACCAGAAAGAGGCCTATCAACTGCAGATAATGAATTGATAGAAAACAAAATATTTCCTTGCAGAATAACTCACAAGTTGTACCATATATGAACATGGATTAGCACACATAGTGAGAGATAAATGTTTAAAGGATTGAATGATTTTAGTAGTCAAGCATATTTTACAGAGGCGGGAAACCCATTAGAGATATCATTCGACTCCGTAGAGTTTGATTTAAATGATATAAAAATTAAATGTTATGGCTTACCATTATTAAAAGATGAAATTAGCAAAGATTACTATTTCCCAGACAAAAGTAAGATGGTTATACATAGCTATGTCATGGATGCCCTAGAACAAAATAAAACAGGAGTAATTATAACACCCAAGACTAATCTGACACAAAAAAGATACCCCTATTGTGTTGATTTAAATTTCAGTTACTCATCAATAGACTATGAATTCATTCCGGGCCTAGTACGTGAATGGAATGTCGGTTTTCTAACCCCTATTTTCTTTAATATAGATGTTTTAAATAAATACTCTCAATCCCCAAATTATACACTTGATCTTTTTTCTGCAACATATGGTAACATTCATAGTAAATTGGATGACTGGATCATAAGTTTCGGCATTAATAAAAACCAAAAAGTCATTATGTGGCTTGGGGATATAGATGAATTACCTAAAAAAGAGCAACATTATTTATTTTCTGAAAATATCGACAGTGACCACACAATTCACTCAGAATTTTACAATGCCCAGATTGATGTAAGATGGTCTGATCCAAGTATTGAACACAGAGTATTTGAGCTTAGAAAACAAGTCTCTGACAATGCAGCAGAAAAATTTGGCCAACCTATAAACAAGCTTGAGGGAGAGGTTGCCTCAATTATTAGCAATCTTGATAAACCTGTTTTCTGGGAAGATAAACATGTAAGTCCAGTCATTGAGTCATTAAACAGAGTATTTATTGAATCACTTAACGTTGAGTTTTTCAAAAGTGAACTATTAAAAATAAAGAGTAAGGATGATGTAAAAAATCTCAAAGGATTAAAACTGTATTCACTATGGTTAAAAGAATCACTTAAAATTGAAAATGCTGATGGAATAATGCGTCCTTTCTTTGTTCTTTATGACTTTAGAATAATGGTTTGCCATTTACAGTCAGATAAAAGTAAGTCTGAGCAACTTCAGTCTATAAATCAACGATTAGGTATTGAACAAGATAGCATAGACTACGAAAGAATATATAACATTTTATTTGAAAATCTAGAAATTTCATTATCTACTATAATATCTAAAATGCAATAATCAAATTGTGCACATGACTTTTACTCAGTCATGTGCAATTTATACCTAGTTCTTCATCTACTATATACCTCCACACTCAGTAACCATTGTTTAATTTGTATTAACACCACAACTCAGAAAAAAATCAAGACAATTTCTCATTCTTATTTTAGATCTGAGGTCTTAGCTTTTGAATAAATATTACAGCCTTCTTTTATTTCACAGAAGTATAATATCAAAGAAATATTCCAATTGCCTTAGTAATAATATTGCCACAACTCATTAATTTCACCTTCCAAAACACTTCTTTCGACATTTCGTTTTTATAGACCGAAAAACTGAAGCTAGAACAGCCACCGTGTTAATTGCCGGGTGGCGGCTACGCCTTACCCGGCCTACGATTCCGAGCCGTTGTAAGCCGTGCAAGCACATTGCCGCCGGGCGATGTGCAGAGGAGGTTATTTCACCGTCACTAACCTTGCCGCCACAATCTGATGCCCGGCCTGGACATCCGTATTTTCGATGCGCTGCATGATCCTGTCTGCCAGCGTGTAGCCCATTTCTCGCGCAGGCGTTGTAGCCCAAACGATCGGAAGATCGTCCAGCGCATTTTCGCCGACGTCGGCAAATGCCCCTAACGCCACCTGATGACCAAAGAACGTTTCAACCCCACCCTCACCGCTCTGACGCCCGGCGCGGATCAGCCCAAACCAGGCCCCCATCGCGATCACGTCGTTATAGCAAATGACGGCGCTTATTGTCGGGTTGCTACGCAACAACGCGCTTATCGCTTCCGCCGCCTTCTTCTGGCTGGATTCACACTCAACGACCCATTCACTGTGGAACGGCAGACCGTATTTAATCAGCGTCGCGCAGTAGCCACCAACCCGCTCGGCACGGGTCAGAGACGAACTTTTACCGCCGAGCCAGGCAATGCGCTGATGACCGCGACGAATAAGATACTCAGTCAGCATTTGTGCGGCCTGCATGTTGTCCGGGCGCAGCGTGTCAGCCTCATCCAGGTAGCTGGCGCGCGAGGCAAAGACCAAAGGCACACCTTTTTCGGCGGCTCGTTCACACAGCTCACTGCCTACGCCTGACGCCCCGGCGACGATCACCCCGTCGACACCCTGGTTAAGCAACATATCCAGGCGGGAAAGCAGCTGATCGGCTTCACGGCCACCGTGCAGCAGGAAGACCATCCGTCCTTGCGCTTCAAGCGCCTCCGTTAACCCTGCGGTCAGTTCTGCATAGAAGGGAGACGTCAGGTCGCGGACAATCAAAC
Organism: Pantoea sp. LS15; assembly: GCF_012241585.1. NCBI lineage: Bacteria > Pseudomonadati > Pseudomonadota > Gammaproteobacteria > Enterobacterales > Erwiniaceae > Pantoea > Pantoea sp. LS15. Next base: position 123,146 of record NZ_JAAVXA010000012.1, on the reverse strand, counting down.
CGATCACCCCGCTTTGCCCACCGCGCAGCGCCGATGCCTGGCGATTACGCACAAAGCCCAGTTGCTCAACGGCCTCGTTCACCCGCTGGCCGGTCGCAGGAGAGATCCGCCCTTTCCCGCTCAGCACCAGAGAAACGGTACTGACGGAAACACCCGCCGCCAGCGCAACATCGTTGATGGTGATTTTTTTCGCTACAGCCATGTGTCGGCGTGACTCCCTGAAATGAGATCGGTAAAACGTTTTATCAAACTGTTATCTTTATACTACCAGTCAAAGCCAGAGAATGTGATTTAGCGCGCACTAAACTTTGATAAAACGTTTTATCTTCTCGCAGCATTGAAGCAGGCAAACTGATTTTAACAATAAAGGAGTCGTTTTATGACGGCGAAAGCAGCACAAAAAATATCGCTGTGGGAGTTTTTCCAGCAACTGGGTAAAACCTTTATGCTGCCCGTGGCACTCCTCTCTTTCTGCGGCATCATGCTCGGGATCGGCAGTTCACTCAGCAGTAAAGACGTCATCACGTTGATCCCATTCCTCGGCACGCCAGTGCTGCAGGCGATCTTTATCTGGATGAGTAAAGTCGGCTCCTTTGCCTTCAGTTTCCTGCCCGTGATGTTCTGTATTGCTATCCCGCTGGGTCTGGCGCGCGAGAATAAAGGCGTGGCCGCGTTTGCCGGTTTTGTGGGTTACGCGGTGATGAACCTGGCCGTAAACTTCTGGCTGACCGCAAAAGGTATTCTGCCTACCACCGACGCTGCGGTGCTGAAAGCCAACAACATTCAGAGCGTTATTGGTATCCAGTCAATTGATACCGGGATCCTCGGTGCGGTGATCGCCGGGGTGATCATCTGGATGTTGCACGAGCGTTTCCACAATATCCGTCTGCCGGATGCGCTGGCGTTCTTCGGTGGTACCCGCTTTGTACCGATCGTTACCCTGGTGGTAATGGGTCTGTTTGGTTTGATCATTCCGCTGATCTGGCCAGTCTTTGCGCTGGGCATTAATGGTATTGGCCGCATCATCAACGGCGCAGGTGATTTTGGTCCGATGATCTTCGGTACCGGTGAACGCCTGCTGCTGCCGTTTGGTCTGCAGCATATTCTGGTGGCTCTGATTCGCTTCACCGAAGCGGGTGGTACCATGGAGGTGTGCGGCCACGATGTGAGCGGTGCGCTGACTATCTTCCAGGCACAGCTAAGTTGTCCAACTACCCACGGTTTCTCCGAAAGCGCAACCCGCTTCCTGTCTCAGGGGAAAATGCCTGCCTTCCTCGGCGGCCTTCCTGGTGCCGCGCTGGCGATGTACCACTGTGCACGTCCGGAAAATCGCCATAAAATTAAAGGCCTGCTGATTTCTGGTGTGATTGCCTGCGTGGTAGGCGGTACCACTGAGCCAATCGAATTCCTGTTCCTGTTTGTTGCACCAGTGCTGTACCTCATCCACGCTGTGCTGACCGGTCTGGGCTTTACCGTGATGGCGGTGCTGGGTGTTACCATCGGGAATACCGACGGCAACGTGATCGACTTCGTCGTGTTCGGGATCCTGCACGGCCTGTCCACCAAGTGGTATCTGGTGCCGGTTGTGGCGGCTATCTGGTTCGCGGTGTATTACGGTATCTTCCGCTTCGCCATCACCCGCTTTAACCTGAAAACGCCAGGTCGCGATACCGATACGGCCACCAGCGTTGAGCAAGCTGTTGCAGGGACTGTGGGTAAATCCGGTTATAACACCCCAGCCATTCTGGCGGCGCTGGGCGGTGCGGATAACATTACCTCTCTGGATAACTGTATTACCCGTCTGCGTCTGTCGGTGGCGGATATGTCGAAAGTAGACACCAACGCCCTGAAAGCCAACCGGGCCATCGGCGTGGTACAACTCAATCAGCACAATTTGCAGGTGGTTATCGGCCCACAGGTACAGTCAGTGAAAGATGAGCTGGCAACCCTGATGCGAACTGTCGAAGCCTGATGCCTCAACCCCCTCACCATGAGGGGGTTTTACTTTAAGGACGCACGTCATGTTTGATTTCTCTACCGTCGTGGATCGACACGGCACCTGGTGCACACAGTGGGATTACGTCGCCGACCGTTTTGGCGCGGCCGATTTGCTGCCTTTCACTATCTCGGATATGGATTTCGCCACCGCCCCCTGCATTACCGACGCACTGCATCAACGTATTAACCACGGCGTGTTGGGCTACAGCCGCTGGAAAAACGAAGAGTTTCTCGCCGCCATTGCTCACTGGTTCCAGCAACGCTTTAACAGCCGAATCGACACTGAAACCGTCGTGTATGGCCCTTCCGTCATCTACATGGTTTCTGAGCTGATACGCCTCTGGTCGAAACCTGGTGACGGTGTGGTAGTGCATACCCCGGCATACGATGCGTTTTATAAAGCCATTGAAGGCAATGCGCGTCACATTGTGGCCGTTGAGATGGAAAAGCATGCTGCAGGCTGGCAGGGAAACATGGCTTCGCTGGAGACGGCGCTGGCAAAACCAGAAAATACAATCTTGCTGCTGTGCAGCCCGCAAAACCCGACAGGTAAGGTCTGGACGCGTGAAGAGCTGAATCACATGGCTGAACTGTGCGCACGTTATGACGTAGCGGTGATCAGCGATGAAATTCATATGGACATGGTGTGGGGAAAACATCATCACACACCATGGAACGTGGTGGCGCGCGGCAAATGGGCGCTTCTTACCTCCGGTTCAAAAAGTTTCAATATTCCGGCGCTGACCGGCGCTTACGGTCTGATTGGTGATGAAGAAAGCCGTAACGGTTATCTTAGCGCGTTAAAAGGCCGGGACGGACTCTCTTCCCCTTCCGTGCTGGCACTGACGGCGCATATCGCCGCCTATCAGCAGGGAGCACCGTGGCTGGATGCCTTGCGACGTTATCTGGAAGAAAACTTGTCGTATATTGCGCAGGAAGTAAACAGTGCTTTTCCGCAACTGAACTGGCAACCGCCAGAAGCGACCTATCTGGCCTGGATCGATCTGCGCCCGCTGAACATTGACGACCGGGCGCTGCAAAAAGTGCTGATCGAGCAGCAAAAAGTTGCCATCATGCCGGGATATACTTACGGCAAAGAGGGAAATGGTTTCGTGCGCCTGAATGCCGGCTGCCCGCGTAGCAAGCTGGAACAAGGGGTTCAACGCCTCATAACCGGGATTAACACGCTACTGTAATCAGTTTGCGCAACGGAATATTCCATTGCGCAAATAGCTTTTTACCTCGTTTTGTTTTTATAATATGGCGCACTTTAACCAGAAAAGAGTGCGACCATGATTGATACACGCCTGCCATTAACTGATATTCATCGTCACCTTGACGGTAACATTCGTGCCCAAACCATTCTCGATCTTGGCCGCCAGTTCAATTTAACGCTTCCTGCTCAGACACTTGAGTCTTTGATTCCTCATGTTCAGGTCACCTCTAATGAACCGGATCTGGTCAGCTTCCTCAGCAAACTCGACTGGGGCGTGAAGATGCTGGCCTCGCTGGATGCCTGCCGCCGCGTGGCATTTGAGAACATTGAAGATGCCGCCCGTAACGGTCTGCATTATGTCGAACTGCGTTTCTCACCAGGCTATATGGCGATGACCCACAACCTGCCCGTTGCAGGCGTAGTAGAATCCGTCATTGAAGGCGTCCGCGAAGGCTGTAAAACGTTTGATGTCCAGGCCCGTCTGATTGGCATCATGAGCCGTACGTTCGGTGAGGCCGCCAGCCTGCAGGAACTGGAAGCGCTGCTGGCGCATCGCGATGCCATCACTGCGGTCGACCTCGCCGGTGATGAACTGGGCTTCCCGGGCAGTCTGTTCCTGTCCCATTTCAACCGCGCACGTGACGCCGGCTGGCATATTACTGTTCATGCAGGTGAAGCGGCAGGCCCGGAAAGCATCTGGCAGGCCATCCGTGAGCTGGGCGCCGAGCGTATCGGCCATGGCGTAAAAGCGGTAGAAGATCGCGCACTGATGGATTTCCTGGCGGAACAGCGCATCGGGATTGAGTCTTGCCTGACGTCTAATATTCAGACCAGCACCGTAGCAACGCTGGCACAGCACCCGCTGAAAACGTTCCTTGAGCATGGTGTGCTGGCTTCACTGAACACGGACGATCCGGCGGTTCAGGGAGTGGATATTATTCACGAATATAATATTGCCGCACCTCAGGCGGGTCTGAGCCGCGAGCAGATCCGTCAGGCGCAGATCAACGGCCTGGAGATCGCTTTCCTGACGCCTGAAGAGAAGCAGGCGCTGCGGGATAAGGTGGCAACCGCGTAAGCCTTTTTGCCGGGTAGCGGCTGCGCCTTACCCGGCATACAAAATAGCTGTACCTTATGCCAGACAGAGCGTAGCGCGATGTTTGGCTGATTCGATGCCCAGCTCAATCAGCTCCATAATCTGAATGGCCTGGCTTGCCGGAACCGGATTTTCCCCTGTTCCGTTCAGCGCATCGCGGATAGCCGCATAATAAGCCGGGTAGTTACCCGGAATAGTCAGCAAGGTTTCCTCCACCAGCTCCTCACCTTCAACCCGCGTCACGACACCGTCTCGCATATCATAGCCCCAGTCTTCCTGTGGCAAACGCTCCCCGTTTTTTAAGCGATCTTCCTGCGGGTCGAGACCGAACTTCACATAACTCCCGCGTGTACCGTGAATGATATAACGCGCGGATTCTGCAGCCGCCACCATCGTCCCGTGCAGCACAATTCGACGCTGTGGGTAACTCAAAACCGCGTGGAAATAATCCGTTGTCTGCGCTCCGGGTCTAAGCTGCGCCAGATCGACCGTCATACTCACCGGCAGGCCAAACAGATTCACGGCCTGATCCAGAAGATGCGGGGCCAGATCGTACCAGATACCGCTACCCGGACCGGCTTGCTCGCGCCAGCGGTTTCGGACCTGCGGGCGAAAACGGTCAAAATGCGATTCAAAAAAGAGGATCTCCCCTAACGTACCTTCGCTGAGAAGTCTTTTTACAGTCAGAAAGTCGCTGTCCCATCGGCGGTTATGGAATACCGAAAGTAGCCTGCCCAGGCTCTTTGCCAACGCCTCCAGCTCGCGCGCTTGTGACAACGTCACGGTAAAGGGTTTATCAACAACCACATGCTTACCCGCTTCCAGCGCCGCCTTTGCCAGCGGAAAGTGCGTGTCGTTTGGCGTGGGGATGATAATTAAATCAATATTCGGATCGTTGAAAAGATGTTTAGGTTCAGAGACAACCGGCACGGAAGGCCAGTCGGCATGGACTTTAGTTGCATCACTACTGGATACGGCAGCCAGCGCCATTCCGGGCGTCCCGGCGATCAGAGGCGCATGAAACGTTTTTCCCGCATATCCATAACCAATAAGCCCGACGCGGATATTATCACTCATAGTGTCATCCTCTTTTATGGCGTTCTTATTTCACACTGGCTAGCCTGGCATTACCACAGATTAATAATGTGCCATATGACTTAAAATAGCAGGTTGTATGGGTTGTTTTTGTTACATAGTATTAACCACCTGATTTTGCTTAAGGGAACCGTTCCCAAAGCACTTGCCGCCGGGGAAACGCCGCTGTAACATCTGCTCCCTGTATTTATGGATAAATTACAACTACGAATCATGACGTCAATTATTAATCGAATCATTGAATTAGCGGGATGGATTGTCCTTGGGGTTTCGGTCATTTTGCTGGGCGTTGCCAGCCATATCGATAACTACCAGCCGCCGGAGCCTGTCACAGTCGCCCAACCTAAGTAACCGGTTACTGCAATAAAGAGTGACATAATATGTCAGTTACGTATTGCCAGCCCTGGTGAACACGGTTAACCTTCTCTTCCAGGCATCATCTGATGCCTGAAACTTTCAGAAAAGAAAACTCCTAATTTCGTCGCGTTACCTGAGTGGGCTGTTTACGTCTTTATTAATCCGTTTATTATTCGAACGAATTACCTTAACTGGTATTACTCACTTTTATATGGAAACTTATTAATATGACAGTTCAGGACTATTTATTAAAATTTCGCAAGATCAATTCGCTTGAGAGCCTGGAAAAACTGTTTGACCATCTGAACTACACACTGTCGGATAATCAGGAAATCATCAACATGTATCGTGCCGCTGACCATCGCCGTGCGGAACTGGTATCCGGTGGCCGTTTGTTCAACGTGGGTGAAGTGCCTAAGTCTGTCTGGCGTTACGTTTTATAAGAAAGTAGCCATCAGCGCGAAATGTTATATACTCTCCGCCCTGCAAACTGGCTGTACAACATTTCGCGCAGATTATGGGAGAGTTTATGACCGCAACGCCTGGAGAACGCATTGGAGGCTGGTTAATCGCCCCACTGGCATGGCTGCTGGTTGCCTTATTAAGCGCATCACTCGCGCTGCTGCTTTATACCACCGCACTGATTACTCCGCATGCCATCCAGACGCTGATGTCGCAAAGTGTGCTTAATATTGCGATGTGGTTTGTATCGTTCGTTTTCGCGATAGGGATGTGGTACTACACGCTGTGGCTGACCATCGCTTTCTTTAAGCGCCGTAAAAGTGTGCCTAAGCATTACATTATCTGGCTGCTGATTTCGGTTCTGCTGGCGGTAAAAGCTTTTGCTTTTTCGCCGGTTTCTGACGCACTGGCCGTCCGCCAGCTACTTTTCCCTTTACTGGCCGCTGCGCTGCTGGTGCCCTATTTCAAGCGTTCGACGCGGGTGAAAAACACCTTCGTGAACCCGTAATAACCTTACAGATAACCTGTTGTCGCCTGCGTTGGTTTATCCGATAATAGGCGGCTTTTTTATTTCAGGCTAAATAATGACCGATTACTTACTGCTCTTTGTCGGCACAGTGCTGGTTAACAACTTCGTCCTGGTGAAGTTCCTTGGTCTGTGTCCGTTTATGGGCGTTTCCAAAAAACTGGAAACTGCGATGGGCATGGGGCTGGCGACCACCTTTGTCATGACGCTGGCGTCTATTTGCGCGTGGTTGATTGATACCTGGATCCTTATCCCGTTGGGGTTAACCTATCTCCGTACGCTGGCCTTTATTCTGGTTATTGCCGTGGTTGTGCAATTTACCGAAATGGTGGTGCGCAAAACCAGCCCGGCGCTCTATCGTCTGCTGGGCATTTTCCTGCCGTTGATCACCACCAACTGCGCCGTGCTCGGCGTAGCGCTGCTGAACATCAACCTTGGCCATAACTTTATGCAATCGGCACTGTATGGTTTTTCTGCGGCCGTCGGTTTCTCTCTAGTGATGGTGCTGTTCGCCTCTATTCGTGAGCGCCTCGCCGCAGCGGACATCCCTGCGCCGTTTCGTGGTAATGCGATTGCGCTGGTGACCGCAGGTTTAATGTCTCTGGCCTTTATGGGCTTTAGTGGTCTGGTGAAGTTGTAATGAATGCTATCTGGATTGCCATCGCCTCTATCAGCGTCCTGGGACTGGTGTTTGGCCTTATCCTGGGTTACGCCTCCCGCCGTTTCGCGGTAGAGGACGATCCTGTTGTTGAAAAAATTGATGAGCTTCTTCCACAAAGCCAGTGTGGACAGTGTGGCTATCCCGGTTGCCGCCCCTATGCCGAAGCGGTAGGGATTCAGGGTGAAAAAATTAACCGCTGTGCACCGGGTGGTGAAGCGGTAATGCTGAAAATTGCGGCTCTGCTGAACGTTGACCCGCAGCCCATTGATGGCGATGCAGACGTCCAGGAGCCAGTGCGCGCCCTTGCTGTGATCGACGAAGCGAACTGCATTGGCTGCACCAAATGTATTCAGGCCTGCCCTGTAGATGCCATCGTTGGCGCAACCCGCGCCATGCACACCGTCGTCGCGGATCTGTGCACCGGCTGCAACCTCTGCGTGGCGCCCTGCCCGACGCAATGTATTGAACTGCGCCCGGTTGAAACGACTATCGAAAGCTGGAAGTGGGATCTTCAAACCATTCCGGTTCGTAACATTCCTGTGGAACAACATGCTTAAGTTATTTTCTGCTTTCAGAAAAGAGAAGATTTGGGACTTTGACGGCGGTATTCATCCGCCGGAGATGAAAACCCAGTCCAACGGCACCCCACTGCGTCAAATTCCGCTGGCGACGCGTTATATCATGCCTCTCAAGCAGCATATTGGCGCGGAGGGCGAGCTGTGTGTGAAAGAAGGCGATACGGTTCTTCGCGGTCAGCCGCTGACTTTTGGCCGGGGACGAATGCTGCCTGTACACGCGCCAACATCTGGCAAAGTGATGGCAATCGCCCCGCATACGGTGGCTCACCCGTCAGCACTTTCAGAACTGAGCGTCATTATTGAAGCCGACGGTGAAGATCGCTGGATCGAGCGTGACGGCTGGAGCGACTACCGCAACCGGAGTCGCGATGAGCTCATCGAGCGTATTCATCAGTTCGGTGTTGCCGGACTGGGCGGCGCAGGCTTCCCTACCGGTGTCAAACTGCGTGGCGGTGGCGATAAAATTCAGACGCTGATTATCAACGCCGCTGAATGCGAGCCGTATATCACCGCAGACGATCGTCTGATGCAGGATTGCGCTGCCCAGGTGGTGGAAGGTATTCGCATCCTCGCGCATATTCTGCAGCCGAAAGAAGTACTGATTGGTATTGAAGACAATAAACCACAGGCCATTTCAATGCTGCGCGCCGTGCTGGCCGGTAGCCATGATATCGCCCTGCGCGTCATTCCGACCAAGTACCCTTCTGGTGGCGCAAAACAACTGACGCAGATCCTTACCGGTAAACAAGTGCCGCATGGTGGACGCTCCTCAGATATCGGTGTGCTGATGCAAAACGTCGGGACCGCGTACGCAGTGAAGCGCGCAGTGATTGACGGCGAGCCGTTGACCGAGCGCGTGGTTACGCTGACCGGAGAGTCTGTCTCGCGACCGGGGAACGTCTGGGCGCGACTGGGAACGCCGGTTCGTCACCTGCTGGAACAGGCTGAATTTTGCCCTGGCAGCGACCAGATGGTGATCATGGGCGGCCCATTGATGGGCTTTACCCTACCGTGGCTTGATGTCCCGGTGGTCAAAATCACTAACTGCCTGCTTGCGCCTTCCCCAACCGAAATGGGCGAAGAGCAGGAGGAGAAAGGTTGTATCCGTTGCAGTGCCTGTGCCGACGCTTGCCCGGCGGACCTGCTTCCGCAGCAGTTGTACTGGTACAGCAAAGGCCAATTGCACGACAAAGCACAAGCCCATAATCTGGCTGACTGTATTGAATGCGGAGCCTGCGCCTGGGTTTGCCCAAGCAACATTCCACTGGTGCAGTATTTCCGCCAGGAGAAGGCTGAAATTTATGCCATCTCAATGGAAGAAAAACGTGCAGCCGAAGCGAAAGCCCGCTTTGAAGCGCGCCAGGCTCGACTGGAGCGCGAAAAAGCGGCCCGTCAGGAGCGCCATAAGCAGGCTGCTGTTCAACCAGGCGAGAAAGATCAGGATGCCATTAACGCTGCACTGGCGCGAGTTCGCGAGAAAAAAGCGACGGCAGCCCAAACCGTGGTGATCCCGGCGGGTGAGAAACCGGATAATAGCGAAGCAATTGCTGCCCGCGAAGCGCGTAAAGCAGCGGCTCGTGCCCGTCAGGCAGAAAAAGCGCAAACAGCTCAGGCGGATGTCGAGGTTGATCCACGTAAAGCCGCCGTTGAAGCAGCAATTGCCCGTGCCAAGGCCCGTAAAGCCGGAGAGCAAAACGTGGTGGTCGAGAAAGAGGCTGTGGATCCACGCAAAGCTGCCGTCGAAGCGGCAATTGCCCGTGCCAAAGCCCGTAAGACAGCACAACAGACGCAAACTACCGAACCCGAAACGCCGGTCGACCCGCGCAAAGCCGCCGTTGAAGCAGCAATAGCCCGCGCAAAAGCCCGTAAAGCGGCGCAGCAGGAAGAACAACCGCAGGCCGCAAATGACGACCCGCGTAAAGCTGCCGTCGCCGCTGCCATCGCGCGCGTCCAGGCGAAGAAAGCCGCACAGCAAGCAGTTAACGAGGATTAAATGGTTTTCAGAATCGCAAGTTCCCCTTACACCCACAACCAGCGCCAGACATCGCGCATTATGATGCTGGTCTGCCTGGCCGCGCTGCCAGGCATAGCCGTTCAGTGCTGGTTTTTCTGCTGGGGAACCCTGTTCCAGATAGTCCTGGGTTGTGCCAGCGCCTTAGCCGCTGAAGCCCTGGTACTTAAACTGCGCAAGATGGCAGTTTCCCGCATTCTTGCCGACAACTCCGCGCTACTGACCGGCCTGCTGCTGGCCATCAGTATTCCACCGTTTGCCCCATGGTGGATGGTGGTACTCGGTACTGTCTTCGCAGTGATAATTGCCAAACAACTGTATGGTGGGCTCGGTCATAACCCGTTTAACCCGGCAATGATCGGCTACGTAGTGCTGCTGATCTCCTTCCCGGTACAGATGACAAGCTGGTTGCCACCGCATGACATTGCAGCAACGGTTCCGGGCTTTATGGATGCCTTGCACGTGATCTTTACCGGCCATACCGCACTCGGCGCTGATATGAACTCACTGCGTATGGGCGTGGATGGAATCAGCCAGGCGACGCCTCTCGATACGTTTAAAACATCCCTGCACGCTGGTCATAGCGTTGAGCAGATTATGAAATCAGCCATCTACAGTGGCGTACTGGCAGGCGCAGGCTGGCAGTGGGTTAACCTGGCGTATCTGCTGGGCGGTCTGTTCCTGCTGCAACAAAAAGCCATTCGCTGGCATATCCCGGTGAGCTTCCTCGTGACGCTGGCGGTTTGTGCCACGCTTGGCTGGGCGTTCTCCCCTGAGTCAATGGCCAGCCCGCAGTTGCATTTGCTCTCCGGCGCGACCATGTTAGGTGCATTCTTTATCCTGACGGATCCGGTTACCGCGTCAACGACCAACCGTGGCCGCCTGATCTTCGGTGCGCTGGCTGGGTTGCTGGTATGGTTGATCCGCAGCTTTGGTGGCTACCCGGATGGTGTGGCATTTGCCGTCTTGCTCGCCAACATCACAGTTCCGCTCATCGACTATTACACGCGTCCGCGCGTGTACGGGCATCGTTAAGGGTTTCGCCATGTTAAAAACAATGCAAAAACACGGCGTTACGCTGGCTGTCTTCGCCGCGATCCTGACAGGTCTGACGGCACTGGTGAATTCATTGACCAAAACGACTATCGAAGAACAGGCTTCGAAGCAGCAAAAAGCGCTGTTCGATCAGGTGATCCCGTCTGATTTCTACGATAATGACCTGCAGCAAAGCTGTTTCATCGTCCAGGCACCGCAGTTAGGCAAAGGCGCACATCGTGTCTTTATCGCTCGTAAAGGGGATAAACCGGTGGGCGCGGTGATGGAAGCGACAGCGCCCGATGGCTATTCCGGCGCCATTCAACTGCTCGTTGGCAGCGATTTCTCTGGCACGATACTGGGCACCCGCGTGACGCAGCATCATGAAACGCCGGGTCTTGGCGATAAAATTGAAACCCGTCTGAGCGACTGGATTTTGCATTTTGCCGGTAAAGTAATTCATGGCGAAGGAGATACTGCCTTTGCGGTGAAGAAAGATGGCGGCGAGTTCGACCAGTTTACTGGGGCGACCATCACCCCACGCGCCGTGGTGAACGCCGTAAAACGAGCCGGGCTGTATGCTGAAACGCTGCCCGCACAAATCAACAATCTTCCGGCCTGTGAGGAGTAATCATGAGCCAGGTTAAAGAGGTTATTGTCCAGGGGTTGTGGAAGAACAACTCCGCGCTGGTACAGCTTCTGGGAATGTGTCCATTGCTGGCGGTCACCTCCACCGCCACCAACGCGCTTGGTCTGGGTCTGGCGACCACACTGGTACTGACCCTAACCAACCTCTCCATCTCAGCCCTGCGCCGCTGGACGCCGTCAGAAATCCGTATTCCGATTTACGTCATGATCATTGCCTCGGTCGTGAGTATCGTCCAGATGCTGATTAACGCTTACGCATTCGGTCTGTATCAGTCGCTGGGCATCTTTATTCCGCTTATCGTCACCAACTGTATCGTGGTTGGACGCGCGGAAGCCTTCGCGGTGAAAAACAGTCCGGCCATGTCGGCGCTGGATGGTTTTTCGATTGGTATGGGTGCCACGGGAGCCATGTTTGTATTGGGCTCAATGCGTGAGATCCTCGGCAACGGTACGCTGTTTGACGGTGCAGACGCGCTGCTGGGTGGTTGGGCTAAAGTGCTGCGTATTGAAGTCTTCCACACCGATACGCCGTTTCTGCTGGCCATGCTACCGCCAGGCGCATTTATTGGCCTCGGCATGATGCTGGCGATAAAATACCTGATTGATGAGAAACGTAAGCGCCGCGCGGCAGAGCGCAGCGTCCAGGAAGGGATACCCGAGAAGGCCTCATGAATAAAGAAAAGCGCATTGCGATCCTGACTCGTCTGCGGGACGAGAACCCACACCCGACGACAGAGTTGAACTTTAACTCCCCGTTTGAGCTGCTGATCGCCGTGCTGCTCTCTGCACAAGCTACCGATGTAAGCGTCAATAAAGCCACCGCCCTGCTCTATCCTGTTGCCAATACGCCGAAGGCTATGCTGGAACTGGGTGTGGAAGGCGTGAAGTCTTATATCAAAACCATCGGTCTGTTTAACAGCAAAGCTGAGAACGTGATTAAGACCTGCCGGATCCTGCTGGAACAGCACGGTGGCGAAGTGCCGGAAGATCGCGCGGCGCTCGAGGCGTTACCTGGTGTAGGCCGAAAAACCGCGAACGTTGTGCTAAATACGGCATTTGGCTGGCCGACTATCGCTGTCGACACGCATATCTTCCGCGTATCTAACCGCACCAATTTAGCACCCGGCAAAAATGTCGAGCAGGTTGAAGAGAAACTGCTCAAGGTGGTTCCTGCCGAATTTAAGGTTGATTGCCACCATTGGCTGATTCTGCACGGGCGTTATACCTGCATTGCCCGTAAGCCTCGCTGCGGCTCCTGCATTATTGAAGATCTCTGCGAATACAAAGAAAAAGTGTATCCCTGATCAGCCAACCCCCTTACCAGGAGAAGGGCTACTAAGCGCTCTTCTTTTGGCCGTTATTTGTCCGCCTTTTACTTACCCTGCCTTGTCACTTGTTCGGCTGTTTAACGCTCAAACAGGTTAATACTTTTTTTATAGTCAAAAATTTCTATACATCTGTGATCGCGATCACCCTGATAACTTCACGTTGATTTTTTGTTGTCAAAATCAGCCTAAACCCTTTATCTGACAAGACACACCCCTCCCTCTACCGTAGATAAGACCAGCTATTTTTCAGAATCTGGGCTATATCACTGCAATAAGCGGTAGATAGCAGAACATATCGCCAAAACCCCATCATGTCGGGTCATTGCCAGTCGAAAAAACTACCTTTATTCATCGTATGAAATTTAACTCTGAATAACATTTATATAAACCGATGATTATACCACTCAAGATATATGTAACAGATTATTACAAACGTATTGCCAGATGGAGCAGGATAGTGAACATTACCCGCCGTTTCTCCTCCCAAAATAACTATAAGGCGTATGGACTACGGCCATCACGCTATGAACACCCCCGTTAATATGGGATGTAAAAAAAGAGGTATATGTGTCTACTGCAAACAATAAACCAACAGATGAAAGCGTAAGTCTTAACGCTTTTAAACAACCAAAAGCGTTCTATCTCATATTCTCTATCGAGTTATGGGAGCGTTTTGGTTATTACGGCCTGCAAGGGATCATGGCGGTTTACCTGGTAAAACAGCTGGGTATGTCCGAAGCCGATTCCATCACGCTGTTCTCCTCCTTCAGTGCTCTGGTGTACGGTCTGGTCGCAATCGGCGGCTGGCTGGGTGATAAAGTTCTCGGTACTAAACGCGTCATCATGCTGGGCGCCATTGTGCTGGCAATCGGTTATGCGCTGGTTGCATGGTCAGGCCATGATGCTGCTGTCGTGTATATGGGCATGGCGACCATCGCCGTTGGTAACGGGCTGTTCAAAGCCAACCCGTCTTCCCTGCTCTCTACCTGTTACAGCAAAGATGACCCGCGTCTGGACGGTGCATTCACCATGTACTACATGTCCGTGAACATCGGTTCCTTCTTCTCCATGCTGGCAACACCGTGGCTGGCCGCTAAATTCGGCTGGAGCGTGGCGTTCTCACTGTCTGTGGTCGGTATGCTGATCACCGTTGTCAACTTTGCCTTCTGCAAACGCTGGGTTAAAAACTACGGTTCAAAACCTGACTTCGAACCCGTACATGTGGGCAAACTGCTGGCGACCATTGTAGGTGTTGTGATCCTCGCAGGAATCGCTACCTGGCTGTTGCACAACCAGGGTATCGCGCGTGCTGTTCTGGGTGTGGTTGCACTGGGTATCGTGATTATCTTCGCGAAAGAAGCCTTCGCCATGCAGGGTGCTGCGCGTCGTAAGATGATTGTGGCGTTCATTCTGATGCTGGAAGCGATTATCTTCTTCGTACTGTACAGCCAGATGCCAACCTCTCTGAACTTCTTCGCTATTCGTAACGTTGAGCACTCCATTCTGGGTATCGCATTCGAACCGGAGCAGTATCAGGCCCTGAACCCATTCTGGATTATGATTGGCAGCCCAATTCTTGCCGCAATCTATAACAAGATGGGTGACCGTCTGCCAATGCCGCACAAGTTTGCTATCGGCATGGTACTGTGTTCCGGCGCTTTCCTGGTGCTGCCACTGGGTACTAAGTTCGCGACTGATGCAGGTATCGTTTCCGTGAACTGGCTGATCCTGAGCTATGCTCTGCAGTCTATCGGTGAACTGATGATCTCCGGTCTGGGTCTGGCGATGGTTGCACAGCTGGTGCCACAGCGTCTGATGGGCTTCATTATGGGTAGCTGGTTCCTGACCACTGCCGGTGCAGCAATCATTGCAGGTAAGATTGCGAACCTGATGGCCGTTCCGGATAACGTCACGGACCCACTGGTCTCTCTGAACGTCTACGGCACTGTATTCATGCAGATTGGTGTCGCTACAGCAGTCATCGCTGCTCTGATGCTGCTGACGGCACCGAAACTGAATCGTATGACTCAGGACGACGACAAGACCGCTAAAGCGACTAAAACCGCTACCGCGTAATATCATTGAGAAACGACATAACAGAAGCCGCTAATGCATTAGCGGCTTTTTTTTTACCCGTTCGCGCACTAACATAGCTGAAACCTCAGCAAAAAGGAGTTACCGATGAAACTGTTCTACAAACCGGGCGCGTGCTCTCTTGCTTCCCATATCACCCTGCGCGAGAGCGGCAAAGATTTCACGCTGGATGGCGTTGACCTGATGAAAAAGCGCCTGGAAAATGGCGATGACTTTTTTGCCATTAACCCGAAGGGACAAGTTCCGGCACTGCTGCTGGATGACGGTACTCTGCTGACCGAGGGCGTGGCGATTATGCAGTTCCTGGCAGACGGTGTGCCCGATCGCCAGTTACTGGCACCGGTAAGCACGGTTTCTCGCTACAAAACGCTGGAATGGTTGAACTATATTGCGACCGAGCTGCACAAAGGCTTTACGCCGCTGTTCCGTCCCGATACACCAGAAGAGTACAAACCCACCCTGCGTGCTCTTCTTGAGAAAAAGCTTCAGTACGTTAACGAATCGCTGAAAGACGAACAGTGGATTTGTGGTTCGCGTTTCACCATTGCCGATGCGTACCTGTTTACCGTACTGCGCTGGGCGCGTGCGGTTAAACTGAACCTGGAAGGGTTAGACCATATCGCATCGTATATGACACGCATGGCAGAACGCCCTGCGGTAGCTGCAGCGCTGAAAGCGGAAGGGTTGAACTAACCGAGCGGCCTGTGTTGCCGGGTGGCGCTGACGCTTACCCGGCCTACAAATTCCGCAGGCCCGTGCAAGCGTAGCGCCGCCAGGCGGTGTTTAAAGCTGAGTGGCGCTAAAATAGTGCTCCGGTTTCGCGATACGATCCTGTGCCGCAACCACCTGTAATTCATACTCCTGCATTTCTTTCGTCGCAATCATGATTTCGTACACCGCCGCCGTGACATGCTCCAGGGCATCTCGCAACGTTGCACTCTGCAGCAATTTCACCAACAGCAGACCGCTGGTCACATCCCCAACCCCTACCGGCTGACGCGGGCCAAAATCCACCAGCGGACGGCTGATATGCCAGGCATTATCTTTCGTCACCAGCAGCATCTCAAAACGGTCCTTGCTAAGCCCTGCGCGCGCGAGATGTTTCACCAGCACAATTTCTGGCCCCTGGGCTATCAGCTCGCGAGACGCGCTTACCGCCTCTTCTACGCTGTTAACGGGATGCTCACAAAGGATCTCCAGTTCGACCAGATTTGGCGCAATGATATCGCTGGCGGGCAGCGCATGGCGGACATGAAACTCTGCGACACCTGGTGCCACGATGCAGCCTTTCTCCGGATGTCCCATAACAGGGTCACAGAAGAATTTTGCCGACGGATTTGATGCTTTCACCTGACGTACGATGCCAAGGATATGCTCCCCCTGCTCCGCTGAGCCGAGATAACCGCTCAGTACGGCGTCACAACGTTTGAGCTGACCGATATCGGCAATACCTTGCACAACTTCCGTGAGGTGTGAAGGCGGCATTACGCAGCCGGTCCATTGGCCGTATTGCGTGTGGTTGGAGAACTGTACGGTATTGAGGAGCCAGACGTTGGCACCGAGGCGGCGCATTGGAAATTCCGCGGCGCTATTGCCAGCATGTCCGAAAACAACGTGGGACTGAATGGCGAGGATGTTCTTCATTTTTTTCTTACCAAACCCTGTAAAAACAAAAGGGGCGTGGTTTCCCACGCCCCCTGGCTACTTTTAATTATTTCCAGCAGACCAGACAGTAATTTTTCTTGCCGCGACGCAGCAGCGTATAGCGACCATACAGACGATCACTGTCAGTGAAGGTGTATTCCGGGTCGGACTGCTTCTCGCCATTGATGGTGATAGCGTTGGACGCGATAGTTTTACGCGCCTGACCACGGGAAGGCTGCAGCTCAGAGTCCACCAGCGCCTGCATCAGGTCAGCCCCTTTTTCCATCTCTACCATTGGCACGCCGTCCTGCGCCAACTGTTCAAAGTCCGCTTCGCTCAGATCGCTCAGGGTACCGTTGAACAGGCTTGCCGTAATACGTTTTGCCGCGGCCAGACCTTCTTCACCGTGAACCAGTTTGGTCACTTCGTCTGCCAGTACGTACTGTGCACGTGGCGCCTTACCGCTGTTCTTGTCTTCTTCTTCCAGCGCATTGATTTCTTCAATGTCCATAAAGGTGAAGAACTTCAGGAAGCGGTAAACATCGGCATCCGCCGTGTTGATCCAGAACTGGTAGAATTTGTACGGGCTGGTTTTCTTCGGATCAAGCCATACCGCGCCACCTTCGGTTTTACCGAATTTGGTCCCGTCGGCTTTAGTGATCAACGGAACAGTCAGACCAAAGACCTGGTTCTGGTGCAGACGACGGGTCAGGTCAATACCGGAGGTGATGTTACCCCACTGGTCAGAACCGCCAATCTGCAGGGAAACGCCGTGCAGTTTGTTCAGGCAGGCGAAGTCATACCCCTGCAGCAGGTTGTAAGAGAACTCGGTAAAGGAGATACCCTGATCGTCACGGTTCAGACGCTGCTTCACGGCTTCTTTGTTAATCATCTGGTTAACAGAGAAGTGCTTGCCGATGTCACGCAGGAAGGTCAGCACGTTCATGCTACCAAACCAGTCGTAGTTGTTCGCGGCAATGGCGGAGTTATCACCACAGTTGAAGTCAAGGAACGGCGCAACCTGTTTGCGGATCTTATCCACCCACTCCTGCACGGTATCTTCGGTATTCAGTTTACGCTCAGCGGCTTTAAAGCTTGGGTCACCAATCAGACCTGTCGCACCGCCAACCAGGGCTACAGGTTTATGGCCCGCCATCTGGAAGCGTTTCAGGCATAACAATGGAACAAGATGCCCCAAATGCAAGCTGTCAGCGGTGGGATCGAAGCCGCAATAGAGCGCGATCGGGCCTTGCGCCAGTCGCTCTGCTAACGCTTCCTCGTCCGTCACCTGGGCCACAAGGCCCCGCTCTTGCAATTGTTTAATCAAGTTACTGCTTGCCATCAAATTCTCCATGTATAAACGACTGCACCTTTGCCGGTACACGACTTTTCGCCTGATGCGAAAGGACCATAGAATAAAGCGCAAGCGCGGTGTGCGCTAGCGCTTAAATCAACAAATTTCGGGGATTACGGTGCCAGTCTGTCGATTTTCCAGCCGCCATTGTCGCGCTGGTATAAAAAGCGATCGTGCAGGCGATGTTCGCCCCCCTGCCAGAACTCCATCTGCTCAATCGGGATACGGAAACCGCCCCAGAAACTTGGCAGGGGGATTTCCCCCTGCTGGAACTTCTGTTTCAGCTCCAGGAATTTACTTTCCAGCACACCGCGAGCGGAAATTCGGCTCGACTGTTTTGAGACCCAGGCGCCAATCTGGCTGTCGCGCGGGCGACTGTGGAAATACTTCACCACTTCCAGCGTCGAGAGTCGTTCCGCTTTGCCTGTCACCATGACCTGACGCTCCAGCATATGCCACGGGAACAACAGGCTGATACGCGGATTGTTTTCCAGATGGTGTGCTTTGCGACTGCCCAGGTTGGTGTAGAACACCAAACCTTTCTCGTCATAATGCTTGAGTAATACGATACGCTGATACGGCTGACCGCTTTCATCGACCGTCGCGACAACCATCGCCGTCGGATCGGCCAGTTTCGCTTCACAAGCCTGTTTCAGCCAGCGTTCAAAAAGCTCGAGGGGTTCAGCGGGAAGGTCCTGGCGACGCAGGCCACCTTTGGTGTATTCACGGCGCAGATGCGCGATTTGCTGCAGTTCGTCGTTATCTGACATGGCATTAGCTGACATTGAGATTGGGTGGCGCTATTGTGCGCCGCCCCTGTAAAAATCTCAACGCTTCGGATTTTCGAGCTGACAATTGTTCAGCACGATACGGTCACGTTTGTAGACTGTGGCGCTGTCCCCTTTTGACCAGAAGACATAGATACCATCGGTATAACGTGCACCGGAGGCCGAGATGCCTTGCTTCAGGGTCAGCAATTTATTGTCGTACACAAAACTGGCTTCCTGGCGCGGGTTATTCAACTTAACGGTCAGCGGCTTTTCATCGCAACGATACTCCAGTGTATCGGTCTGCATACGCTCAACGAGCTGGTTATAGACGCTGCATCCTGACAGCAACAAAGGCGCGACAATAAGAAGGAGTTTTTTCATGGGCGTATTCCGACGACTTTCCTGGTCCTGGAGGGCATGACTGCCCTCCTGTTTTTATTCCATTCTAACGGCAATACGCGACGCTGAATTTCAGTTAACTCTGATTATGACGAGGGTTGGCCGGGAAAATGGCACCAAGGACGCTCGCCTCGCGCGCACCGGTTACCGATGGTAAATTCCCAGGCAGCCCGGCAATCGTGCGCCAGGCAAGCCAGGCAAAGGCCAGCGCTTCCATATCATCCCCACTGATGCCAGCCTCATCTGTCGTCGTGACTTCTGTCCCCGGCAGTAGCCCGGCAAGACGTGCCATCACCAGCGGATTTCGGCTTCCACCCCCACACACCAGCAGACGTTCGCATCCGCCACTGAGAAGCACCTGTTCAGATATCGACACGGCCGTTAACTCGGCAAGTGTTGCCTGGACATCCTGCGGTGCGAGTGCCGGGAATTGCGCCAGCTGGCGCTCAAGCCAGCCATAGTTGAAATATTCGCGCCCCGTGCTTTTCGGTGCCGGAAGGGCAAAATAAGGGTCGCTTAGCATGGACTGCAACAGCGGAATAATCACTTTACCCGCACTCGCCCACTCCGCGTTTTTATCATACGGCTGACCGCACTGACGCCAGATCCAGGCATCCATTAACATATTTCCCGGGCCGGTATCGTAGCCACGTACGGGCTGTCCCGGGATGAGCATCGACAGATTGGCGATACCACCAATATTGAGCACCATACGGCGTTCAGAAGGGTGCGCCAGTAAAGCCTGATGGAAAGCGGGCACCAGCGGTGCGCCCTGTCCTCCAAGCGCAATATCGCGACGACGAAAATCGCCCACCACCGTTACACCGGTCTTTGCCACAATCTGGTTGTTATCACCAATTTGCAAAGTATGCGGTGCTTCGCCACCTGGCTCATGCCAGACAGTTTGTCCGTGACACCCGATGGCAACCACATCCTGTGGACGAAGATGTTCTTTGTGCATTAACGCCTGAACCGCATCAGCAAACAGCGCTCCCAGACGTACATCGAGCTGCCCTAGCTGGGAAAGGGTGAGTTGCTGCCCCTGACAGATACTCAGAATATCCTCTTTCAGTGAAATGGGGATTGGCCAGGTCAGGCTCGCCTGCTGCGCCACCATGTTTTCGTCAATAGCGGCCAGAACGACATCTACCCCATCCAGACTGGTGCCTGACATCACACCAATGTAGCGACCCGATTTCATGCGCTTTCCTTACGTTGCGTGGGCTAAGAGTATCCACTCAACCATAAACAGCCCTGCTTTGCTATCCGGCGATAATATTTTTTAACAATGTCAGACGGGTAACACGTGCGAAGACTGTTTATGTCTCGTTAAGTCAAATTCAAGTACAATTTTCCTATTGTTAGTGCAAAGATATGAACTATGGCCCCTTATGCCATATAATTTAGCCATAACGGATGCCCTCAATTGGGCGTTTTTGGTGAACAGGAGATTCAAATGATTTTACGTGTACTGGGCGTTTCGCTGATTGGTTTAACCCTGGCTGGCTGTGTGAATGACAGTTCACTTTCTGGCGACGTTTACAGCGCTTCTGAAGCGAAACAGGTTCAGAATGTGACTTACGGTACCGTTGTTAATGCCCGTCCTGTACAAATTCAGGGTGGTGATGAAAACAACGTGATGGGCGCAATCGGTGGTGCCGTGCTGGGTGGTTTCCTGGGTAATACCGTCGGCGGTGGTACAGGCCGTTCATTGGCGACCGCAGCAGGCGCCGTTGCTGGTGGTGTAGCAGGCCAGGGCGTTCAGGGTGCGATGAACAAAAGCCAGGGCGTAGAACTGGAAATTCGTAAAGATGATGGCAGCACCATTATGGTTGTTCAGAAACAAGGTAGCACCCATTTCTCAGCAGGCCAGCGCGTTGTTCTGGCGAGCAACGGAAGCCAGGTTACCGTGTCTCCTCGTTAATTCTTTTTTGGATGTGGTCATCCGACCACATCCATTTACAAAAACATAGATTTAATAAATACTTTCACACAAATATTCACTTAACTTATTATTAATGAGTCTTGATATTGTTCCTGCGCAAAGTATTTATCACACTCATTAGTTAAACTCATCACAATTATCTTTTGGTTGCTTATTATAAATTTGTTAAAAACTTATATGCTTGTGATGAATCATTATGTGAAGAATCGTTATTTCTTGTTCTGTGTCGGCTGCGTGGTCGTCATTGCGCTATTACAGGGCTTATTTTTAGAGCTCGTCGAACGGGTTCCCACGTTTTCGCCTCTCTTATTCCCTACACTCACCATATTTTTACTGGTATTCCATCTTTTTATTGCCTGTTTTATGACAATGAAATACTGGTGTGACCGAAAAAGGTTGTATCTGGTTGCGATTGCCTTAGCCTTCGCTGGCTCGGCTATGCTGATGGTCGGTACGCTATCCAGCTTCCCTGCATGGTTAGATCTCTATCAGTTCAACGCCGTTAATTATAATGATGCCATGATCTTCTTTATGTTCCGTCATCTTTTAATGGCGGTTCTGATAATCCTTTCAGCCCTACTTTATACCATCAGAGACTACCCCCTTTCACGTGCGGTACATATTTCCATCGTTACCAGTGCGTTTATCTTTACTGTCACTATGGTGGCCCTGGCCTGGTCCTGTTCCAGCCATTCATCACTGTTATTACTGGATCTTGTCGATAATGAAACCCGGCAGTTTATGGTTCTCTGGAGCCAGGCCATTAATATTCTTCTCATTGTTCTTTGGATAGTGACGTTAGCAACACTAATGTTTATTACCCGCGTACGAAATCTTTTCTGGGTTGGCGGTAATTTTTTATGCGTCTGTTATATTGTGACGCTGACAATGCTTCTGGCTGGCGGACACGCCGAAGATATCGCCTGGTATCGTGCCCGTTTATTTGAGACAGTTGCTACGCTGCTTATTATTTTTGTTCTGCTCTATGATGTTTTCAGGTTGTATCGCGACTCACACTTAAAATATCAGCAGTCCTATCAGAACTCGATCCGCGATCCACTCACTCGCCTTTATAACCGTAGTTATTTCTATGAATCATTAAATCAGGCCCTGAGTATCGCCAAAGCCAGTCGACCTGTTTCTGTTGTCGTCAGCGACCTCGACCGCTTTAAGCGCATCAACGACAACTATGGGCATCTCCAGGGAGACAAAGTGTTGCAGTTCGTCGCTCATCTGCTGATGGATTCCGTGCGCCCACAAGATATTGCGGCCCGTATCGGTGGCGAAGAGTTTGTTCTGATGTTGGCTAACACCTCTTCAGAGGAGGCTTACAAGGTGGCTGAACGCATACGACTCAATCTGAGCGGCTTTGATAAGGCCAGCAGCGAGGGGCAGTTACCGGAACCGATCACTATCAGCATGGGAGTATTTACGGCAACCTCATCAGGGATTACCGCAGAAGAGTGCGTGGAAAGTGCCGATAAGGCAATGTACGAAGCAAAAGAGACCGGCCGTAACCGCGTAGTTATCTTTAAATGAAAAAGGCCTTGCTGTCGCAAGGCCCTGTGTAGTGTCAGTCGCGTGCCTGCAACTCATGGATGTTTTGTTCCAGGCGTCCAATAAGACTGATGAGCATTTCAAGCTCCGCCGGAGAAACACCTGAGAGGATTTCACCCCGCGTTTTGGTAATCACTGCTTCCATTTCAGTGATGATGGGAGTCGCTTTCTCTGTGAGTTTAATCCGCTTTGCGCGACGATCGCTGGCGCAGGTTTGTCTGGAGATAAGTCCCTTCTCTTCCAGTTGGTCAAGCGTACGCACCAGTGACGGCTGCTCAATACCTATCGCTTTTGCCAGTTGAATTTGCGACTGTTCAGGCGGCAGCTGATGAATGTTATGCAGCGTAACCCAATGTGTCTGTGTCAATTCCAGAGGTTTCAGGCGATGGTCAATCAGAGCACGCCAGACGCGTACCAACCTTGCCAGATCAGAACCTAATGGCGATTCCAATTTCATCTCCTTATAATTAGCTTGCTAAGTTATTATACTGATTTTAGAATAGTGTGCAGCATTTATATTGCCAAAACAAATGCAATACTGCATTCATGGAACTTAAAAGTATGACTTACACTGAATTGTGATACCTCATCATACTAAGACAAGCCATTGTGACATTCTGTTCACTGCAAAGGATTTCTACCTGTGACGTTTTTTCATCACTCAGAGGGGTTGCCCCTTCAGGACTTGATCTTCGGTGCATCAGTCTACTTTCCGCCTCTGTTTAAAGCCGTACTGGTAGGTTTTATTCTCTGGCTCATCGCACATCGTCTGCTTCGCGACTGGATGTATTCCGGCGAAATCTGGCATCCCATGTTGATGGATCTCTCCCTGTTTGCCCTCTCCGTGTGTCTGGGCCTTGCTGTCCTGGTGGTGTGGTGAATATGCCTCTGAAAACATTGAAGTACTTTTCCACGTTGTTTGTCCTTGCTCTCGCGCTGGTTGCAGGCTGGTGGCTGTGGAATTTTTATATGCAGTCCCCCTGGACGCGTGATGGCAAAATTCGCGCTGAACAGGTCAGCATTACTCCCCAGGTTTCAGGGAGTATCACGGCGCTTCTCGTTAAAGATAACCAGTACGTTAAAAAGGGAGACGTTTTATTCCGAATCGACGATACGCCGTATCACATTGCAATTTTGAATGCCCAGGCTCAACTGGCGAAAGCGCAGTCTGACTTAGCCAAAGCCAACAATGAGGCAAACCGCCGCCGACACTTATCGCAAAACTACATCTCTGCGGAAGATCTAGATACCGCGAATATCAACGTTAAGGCCATGCAGGCAAGCGTCAACGTGGCTGAGGCTACGCTGAAACAAGCCCAGTGGGAGCTGACCCAAACCGTTATTACGTCGCCTGTCGATGGCTGGGTGACCAACCTTTCAGCCCGTGTCGGTAACTATGCCACTACCGGACAGCCGGTGTTTGCGCTGGTCGACAGCCACTCCTTCTATGTCGTGGGCTATTTTGAAGAGACCAAACTTCGCCATATCCGCGAGGGTTCGCCGGCAGCCATTACCCTTTACAGTGGCTCTCGAAAGTTACAGGGTCACGTATCCAGTATTGGTCGGGCGATATACGATCAAAGCGTTGAAACGGATTCCGGCCTGGTACCGGATATTAAGCCGAACGTTCCCTGGGTGCGTCTGGCTCAACGCGTTCCGGTTCGCGTAGAGTTTGACCGTTTACCGCAGGACATCACCCTGGTATCCGGCACGACCTGTACCGTCTCCATCGGAACCCGTTAATGAAACTGCAGGTGCTCTCCTGGCGTAACACGCCGTGGATGAAAGCAACGCGCCCCCAGTGGCGCTACGCGCTGCGTAATGGCATCGCGATGTGTCTTGCGCTGACCATCGCCTATTACCTGGATCTCGATGAACCCTACTGGGCCATGACCTCTGCGGCGGTGGTGAGTTTCCCCACGGTCGGAGGTGTTATCAGTAAAAGCCTTGGTCGTATTGCAGGCAGCCTGCTGGGTGCCACTGCAGCGTTAATTATCGCAGGTCATACGCTGAATGATCCATGGCTCTTCTTGCTGAGCATGGCAGCATGGCTGGGATGCTGTACCTGGGCCTGCGCCCATTTTACCAATAACGTCGCCTATGCTTTCCAGCTGGCGGGCTATACCGCTGCCATCATTGCCTTTCCGGTGGTTAACGTACTCGATACCACCGAACTGTGGGATATCGCGCAGGCGCGCGTCTGTGAAGTGATTGTCGGTATTCTCAGCGGCGGGTTCATGATGATGATCCTGCCCAGTACGTCCGACGGCACCGCGCTCATCACCGCGCTGAAAACCATGCATGCCCGATTGCTGGAGCACGCAAGCCTGCTGTGGCAACCCGATACCAACGATGAGATCCGTCTCGCCCATGAAAAGGTTATCGGTCAGATCCTGACCATGAATCTGTTACGCATTCAGGCCTTCTGGAGTCATTACCGCTTTCGCCGTCAGAATACCCTGCTTAACTATCTGCTGCACCAGCAGCTGCGCATGACCAGTGCTATCTCCAGCCTGCGCCGGATGCTACTCAACTGGCCGACGCCACCTGAAAACACCCGCGCGGTGATTGACGTGTTGCTCGCAACCCTTGCACGCCCGGATGCGGATATCTACACCGTCGCGAAGATCATCGCTCCGCTCGCACCAGTCGATGAGTACGATTATCGTCATCGTGCCTTCTGGCAGCGTCTTAATTATTTCTGCCGGCTGTATCTGCGCAGCAGCCGCTGGATTAACGCCGTCGAGAATGCCACCCCGGTGACTGAATTCAACGTCCCGGGTAGTCCAGCGCTCGCACGCCATACAGATTATCTCGAAGCACTGTGGAGCGGTTTTCGCACCTTCTGCGCACTGATGCTGGTGGGGGCGTGGAGCATCGCCACACAGTGGGACTCCGGTACGGCAGCCCTGACGCTCGCAGCCATCAGCTGTGTGCTTTATTCCGTTGCAGCCTCACCATTTAACTCTCTTACGCTGCTGATGCGCACGCTCGTGTTGCTGTCGCTGTTCAGTTTTGTGGTGAAGTTTGGCCTGATGGTGCAGGTAAGTGACCTGTGGCAGTTCCTGCTGTTTCTGTTTCCGTTGTTAACCACCATGCAGCTTCTGAAGCTGCAAATGCCCAAACTGGCGGGTTTATGGGGACAGTTGATTGTCTTTATGGGGTCGTTTATTTCCGTGACGAATCCGCCGGTTTACGATTACGCCAGTTTTCTCAATGACAACCTGGCGAAGATCCTCGGTGTCGGGCTGGCCTGGCTGGCCTTCGCGGTGTTACGCCCCGGTTCAGATGCACGCAAGAGCCGACGGCACATCCGAGAGTTACGCCGGGGGTTTGTCGACCAGCTCAGTCGTAAACCGCATTTGAGTGAAAATGAGTATGAATCGCTGGTTTATCACCATGTCAGCCAGTTGAATAACAGCCAGGACGCACTTTCCCGCCGCTGGTTGTTGCGCTGGGGCGTAGTGCTGTTGAACTGTTCGCACGTCGTCTGGCAACTTCGCGTGTGGGAAACACGCTCTGATCCACTCTCACAGGTTCGGGATGTTTGCATCTCCCTTCTACGCGATGTCATGAGTGAACGCGGTGTTCAGCAGCGCCCCCTGGAAGCTACACTGACTGAGCTGCAGCGGATCTGCGATACCCTCGCACGGCACCATTTGCCTGCAGCCCGTGATTTGGCCTCGATCATCTGGCGCCTGCACTGCTCGCTGTCACAGCTGGAGCAAGCGCCTCCTCCGGGAACCATTGGGGATCAAATTACCCCGCAGGCATAACGCACTCCACCGCCACCAAGTGGTTTAGGCTGATCGGACATATTGTCACCGCCAACATGGATCATCAGTGCTTTACCTTTAATCTCGGCCAGCTTTTTCAGCCGCGGGGCAACGACGGGTTCCGTGGCTTTACCGTCGTTATTCACCACCAGCACAGGAAGATCGCCGAGATGCCCCATCCCGTTCGGACCTTCATGTTTACCGGAGTGTTGGGGATCAAAGTGGCCGCCCGCTGATTCCGCCGCCGAGGCTTTCCCCTCTTTCAGCGCAGGCTGACAGCTACCGTTGGCATGAACATGGAAACCATGTTCACCAGGTGGGAGCGCTTTGAGGTTGGGTGCGAACTCCAGTCCCTTGTCGGTCTCGGTTATTTTCACCGTTCCGATGGACTGCCCCACACCCTGAGAGGTGACAAGATTCATTTCCACTTCATCACTGGCCGCCTGCGCGCCTGCGCAGACAACCAGCGTGACGAGAGCCAGAACAAAACGCTTCATAAGACCTCCACGGGTTATTTTTTGCCCCTTAAGTTTATACCAGGGGCAAAGATTTCACCGGAAAGTCACTTTTTGCTGGTTTACGGTACGTCGTAGCCGAGTGCGGCTTTACGGATGCGGAACCACTGCTGACGAGTCATCTGCAGCTCTTCTGCCGCAATCGCAGAGCGTACGCGTTCAATTTTACCGGAACCAATAATTGGCAGTGGTTTTGACGGCAGGCGCAGGATCCACGCGTACACCACTTGTTCGATACTCTCAGCATTGAGCTCGCAGGCGATGGTTTCCAGTTCATTGCGCAGCGGCTGGAATTCATCGTCGTTAAACAAGCGTCCCCCTCCCAGGCACGACCACGCCATCGGGCGAATACGCAGCTGTTGTAGCTGATCAAGCGTCCCATCCAGCAGCAGCGGCTGATGAACCGGGGAGATCTCAACCTGGTTAGTGGCCAGGGTAAATGGCAGGCGCGACTGAAGCAGCGCAAACTGTGCCGGGGTAAAGTTTGAGACGCCAAAATGACGGACTTTCCCGCTCTGATGCAGATTCAGGAATGCTTCAGCCACTTCATCGGCATCCATGAGCGGATCGGGACGGTGGATTAACAGCAGGTCGATATGATCCGTCGCCAGATTGACCAGCGACTGCTCAGCACTTTTGATGATATGCGCACTGTCGGTGATGTAATGACCGAGAGCGTGCTCAGGTTTTGCCGTGGTGGCAATACCACACTTCGTGACGATCTCCATACGATCGCGCAGTGCCGGAACCAGCTTAAGCGCCTCGCCAAAAGCGGCCTCACACTGATAGCCACCATAAATATCGGCATGATCGACCGTGGTGATCCCTAAATCGAGATGCTCTTCAATAAAGCTCGCCAGCTGGAGGGGGGACATATTCCAGTCCATCAGACGCCAGTAGCCCATTACAAAACGGGAGAATTCTGGCCCCTGGGGGGAAAGGGTAATTCGCTGAACCATAACATTTTCCTCAAGGATGTAATGTCATGAGTATACGCAATTACCCGTTTAAAACAGTGAAGGTTGCTGGGGTTCTTCTGCCTCACCCGCTTTGTTTGCGCGTATTTTGCGCAAAAGTCGCTGTCGGCAAAGTCGAAGCACCTCCTGTTTTTGCGTGTCGCTAAAGTTTTGCCAGTTAAAACGTTCATCACGGGTACGCATACACCCGCGGCAATATCCGCGTTCATCCACCTGACAAATACCCCGGCACGGGCTCTGGATGGGGAAAAACTCCAGTTGCTCTGCCACACTCACCTCCACATTACCGCTATCACTTACAGTGAAGACGTTAAACATCCCGCGTGCAAGGGCTTTACCACAGATTTGTGGCATTAAGGTTTCACTAATCTTCCCTCTCTATACTCGCCCCATCATTAAAATGACAGGTTTTACACTCAATGTGGTCAATTAAAAAGTTACAGTGTAACGATATTAAATTTACTCTGGGCTGTGCACTCTTCTTTACTCTGGTGAACGGGCTATTTATACAGCGCAGTTGGGCAATTATCGCCCCTGCCCATCTTCACGACATCCTCTTTGCCGCAACCGTACCGCTGGTGCTTTTTTGCGGTTGGGTGATTGTGTTTAGCCTGCTCAATATTCCCTTTATTCGCAAGCCGCTGCTGATTGTGCTGACTATCGGCTGCGCCGCAGCAACCTATTTTATGTATACCTACGGCGCGGTTATCGATCAGAACATGATCGTGAACGTGTTCGAAACGAACTCCCAGGAAGCCACCGCCCTGGTAACACCGCAGATGATTCTGTGGCTTGTGGTTGCCGGTCTCATTCCATCCGTCGTGCTGGCACTGACCCGCATTCGTACCGGGAAATGGTGGTATACCCTGTTGATGCGTGTTGCCGCGATGCTCGGTGCCCTGATGGTGATTATCCTCATCGCCGCCGTATTTTATAAAGATTACGCGTCGCTGTTTCGCAATAACAAAAGCATTGTCAAAATGGTCACTCCGGCGAACTATGTCAGTGCCGTGGTGAAGTACAGCAAAATGCGCTGGTTTGCAGGCGATCAAACGCTGGTGCGGATTGGTGAAGATGCACACAAGGGTCCATTGATTTCAGGCCAGAAAAAGAAAACCGTTCTGGTGCTTGTCGTCGGCGAAGCGTCCCGCGCGGCGAACTACTCCCTGAATGGTTACACGCGTGAAACGAACCCGGAACTGAAAAAGCAGGATGTGATTAACTTCCCGCAAGCCTCTTCATGTGGTACCGAAACTGCCGTTTCCGTCCCCTGCATGTTCTCCGGCATGACACGCAGCAAATACGATGCTGACCTGG
Organism: Pantoea sp. LS15; assembly: GCF_012241585.1. Taxonomy (NCBI): domain Bacteria; kingdom Pseudomonadati; phylum Pseudomonadota; class Gammaproteobacteria; order Enterobacterales; family Erwiniaceae; genus Pantoea; species Pantoea sp. LS15. Next base: position 93,787 of record NZ_JAAVXA010000012.1, on the reverse strand, counting down.
CTCACCACCAGGAAGGGCTGCTTGACGTGCTCAACCATGCGGGTGTCAATCTTCTTTGGCGCGACAACGATGGCGGCTGTAAAGGCGCCTGCGATCGCATTCCGCATACCGACATGACGCAGTGGAAACTGGATCAGTTCTGCAAAGACAAATCCTGTATCGACGACGTGAATTTCTATGGTCTGGACAACGTGCTGGATGGCCTGAAGCAAGATACTGTTCTGGTTATTCACCTGATGGGCAGTCACGGTCCCGCGTACTATCGCCGATATCCGGATAATTTCCGTAAATTCACCCCAACCTGCGACACCAACGAAATCCAGGATTGCGATCATCAGGCGCTGATAAACACCTATGACAACACCATCCTGTATACCGACAGCGTAGTCAGTAAGACAATTGATACGCTGAAGGCGCGACAGGCAAGCATGAACACTGCGCTGATTTACCTCTCAGATCACGGTGAGTCGCTGGGTGAAAGCGGTATCTATCTGCACGGTACACCGTACATGCTGGCACCGGAACAGCAAACGCACATTCCGTTTATGTTCTGGTTATCTCCGGACTATGCGAAAAACTTTGGCATCAACGAACAGTGTTTACGTGATCATGCTGCAAAAAATGCGGTTTCTCAGGACAATTTGTTCTCGACTGTACTGGGTATGATGGATGTGAAATCAAAGGTTTATCAGCAGCAACTGGATATTCTGAACACGTGTCGTCAATAAACTCGCTTGCATTAGACCGAACGGTCTATTAGAGTGCGGCCATGAGCAGAAATACTGAACACGATACCCGCGAACATTTACTGGCGACCGGCGAGCAACTTTGCATGCATCGCGGGTTCACTGGTATGGGTCTGAGCGAGCTATTAAAAACCGCTGAGGTACCGAAAGGGTCGTTTTACCACTACTTCCGGTCCAAAGAGGCATTTGGCGTCGCAATGCTGGAGCGTCATTATGCTGGTTATCACCAGCGTCTGGCGTCTCACTTTGCATCGGGTAAAGGTAACTATCGCGATCGTGTTCTGAACTACTATCAGGAAACGCTGAACCAGTTCTGCCAGCAGGGCATTATCAGCGGTTGTCTGACGGTAAAACTTTCTGCTGAAGTGTGCGATCTCTCCGAAGACATGCGCACGGCAATGGATAAAGGTGCCAGCGGTGTTATCGCCCTGCTGGCTCAGGCACTGGAGAAAGGCCGCGATGAAAAAACGCTGGCGTTTCCCGGTGAACCTTTAACTCAGGCGCAGGTTTTATACGCCCTCTGGTTGGGCGCTAATCTGCAGGCCAAGATTTCGCGCAGTGCCGTGCCGCTGGAAAGCGCGCTGGCACATGTGAAAAACAGCATTACTACGCCTGGCGTTTAACAGGCGTTTTTATTTACCTTATTACTAGTCGACTGGTCTACTCAGGAGTCTTTATGTCAGCTGAAAAATTATTTACCCCATTGAAAGTGGGCGCTGTTACTGCCCCAAATCGTGTATTCATGGCTCCGCTGACTCGTCTGCGCAGCATTGAGCCAGGTGATATCCCAACCCCACTGATGGGTGAATATTATCGTCAGCGCGCCAGCTCTGGCCTGATCATCACTGAAGCCACGCAGATTTCTGCTCAGGCTAAGGGTTACGCAGGTGCACCAGGTCTGCATAGCCCGGAGCAGATCGCCGCATGGCAGAAAATTACCGCAGGTGTTCACGCTGAAGAGGGTCGTATTGCGGTCCAGCTTTGGCACACCGGTCGTATCTCTCACAACAGCATTCAGCCTGGCGGTCAGGCACCGGTTTCCGCTTCCGCCCTGAGCGCGAATACCCGTACCTCTCTGCGCGATGAAAATGGTCACGCAATCCGCGTTGATACCTCTATGCCACGCGCGCTTGAGCTGGACGAGATCCCGGGTATTGTTAACGACTTCCGCCAGGCCGTAGCCAATGCGCGCGAAGCCGGATTTGACCTGATTGAGCTGCACTCCGCTCATGGCTACCTGCTGCACCAGTTCCTGTCACCGTCATCTAACCATCGTACTGACCAGTATGGCGGCAGCGTCGAAAACCGTGCCCGTCTGGTACTGGAAGTGGTTGACGCTGTATGCCAGGAGTGGAGCCCGGAGCGTATCGGCATCCGCGTCTCTCCGATTGGCTCTTTCCAGAACGTCGACAACGGCCCGAACGAAGAAGCGGACGCGCTCTATCTGATTGAAGAGCTGGCGAAACGTGGTATTGCTTATCTGCACATGTCCGAGCCAGACTGGGCCGGTGGTCAACCTTACACCGACACTTTCCGTCAGAAAGTGCGCGAGCGTTTCCACGGCGTGATCATCGGTGCGGGAGCCTATACTCCTGAGAAAGCCGAAGACCTGATCAATAAAGGCCTGATCGACGCCGTCGCGTTTGGCCGCGACTACATCGCCAACCCGGATCTGGTTGCCCGTCTGCAGCAGAAAGCGGCGCTGAACCCACAGCGTCCGGAAAGCTTCTACGGCGGTGGTGCAGAAGGCTACACCGACTACCCTTCTCTGTAATCCCTCCATTGAGCATTGATAGCGGCGACAATTCGCCGCTATACTAAAACATCGTTTCTGTTCAAAAACATATTCTATTCCATAGGTTAATGAGGAAATTATGCGCCTACTTCACACCATGCTGCGCGTTGGCGATCTGCAACGTTCTATTGATTTCTACACTAACGTACTGGGTATGAAACTGCTGCGCACCAGTGAAAACCCGGAATATAAATACTCACTGGCATTTGTGGGTTATGGCCCGGAAACGGATGAAGCGGTCATTGAGCTGACTTACAACTGGGGCGTAGACAGCTATGAGCTGGGTACAGCATACGGCCATATCGCGCTGGAAGTAGATAACGCTGCCGAAGCATGTGAACGCATTCGCCGCAACGGTGGTAACGTGACGCGTGAAGCGGGCCCGGTCAAAGGTGGCACAACCGTGATTGCGTTTGTTGAAGATCCTGACGGCTATAAAATCGAGCTGATTGAAGCTAAAGATGCCGGTCGCGGTCTGGGTAACTGATCCCTCAGGGCGCAATATGCGCCCGTAGTTTTACTGCATACCCTTCCAAAATTTGCCATAATGCGCTCTGCTTTTTCCCCATGTAAGAGACCCTGATGTCCGATAACGCTCAATTTAGCGGTCTGTGCGACCGTTTTCGTGGTTTTTATCCCGTTGTCATTGATGTAGAAACAGCCGGATTTAACGCTAAAACCGATGCGCTGCTTGAAATCGCCGCCATCACGCTGAAAATGGATGAACAGGGCTGGCTTACACCGGACACTACGCTGCATTTCCACGTTGATCCTTTTGAAGGGGCAAACTTACAGCCGGAAGCACTGGCGTTTAACGGTATCGACCCGCATAACCCGCTACGTGGTGCAGTCAGTGAATATGATGCGCTGCACGCCATTTTTAAGATGGTGCGTAAAGGCATGAAAGAGAGCAACTGCAGCCGCGCGATCATGGTGGCCCATAACGCCACGTTCGATCACAGCTTTACCATGGCCGCCGCAGAGCGTGCCTCGCTCAAACGAAATCCTTTCCACCCTTTTGTCACCTTCGATACCGCCGCCCTGAGTGGCCTGGCGCTGGGACAAACAGTGTTATCAAAGGCCTGTATCACGGCAGGTATTGAGTTTGACGGTACGCAGGCACACTCTGCCCTGTATGACACGGAGCGCACCGCAGAACTGTTCTGTGAGATTGTTAACCGCTGGAAACGTCTGGGCGGCTGGCCGCTGCCGATGGGTGACAGCGAAGAGTAAAAAAAAGCGACCTGAAGAGGTCGCTTTTTTATTTCTGCAGAATGTTACTCTGCGTCCGGCTCTTCAGTTTTGTACTTAGCCGCCGTCTCTTTGATCAGCTGCTGCAATTCACCGCGCTGATACATCTCAATCAGGATATCGCAACCGCCAACCAGTTCGCCGTCTACCCACAGCTGTGGGAAAGTCGGCCAGTTAGCGTACTTAGGCAGCTCAGCGCGGATGTCCGGGTTTTGCAGGATATCAACGTAAGCAAAACGCTCACCACAGGCAGACAGTGCCTGAACTGCTTGCGCGGAGAAGCCGCAGCTTGGCAGCTTCGGAGAACCTTTCATATACAGCAGAATCGGGTTTTCAGCGATCTGGCGCTGGATTTTTTCAATAGTGGTGCTCATGTCTTGCTTCCTTTAACTTCTGTTACGGCATTAGTCTGACATTGTAGCGGTTCAGACTGGCATCGGAAAATAACATTTTTGTCACGTTTATTTATTTTACCGCGAGTCATGAAAAGTTGCATTGCAAATGGTGTTTAACCCTGCTGCGGTCAGGGTTTTGCTTAGGGAATGAACAAATATGCGACAGAACGATGAATTTTTTTGCACTTGCTAACGAAACACGATTGTAGATTGAAAAATGCTATTAACTTCTCGGGTTTTTATGGATTAGAATCGACGGGCTTTGTAAATCATACGCAGGTGCTATAGATGACCTGCATTTATCAGGGGACTGCCCAGTGGCGCGGATAAATAAAATCTCGATCACGCTCTGTGCTTTACTGTTTACATCACTCACTTTCACGCCAGTGGCAAACGCCTCTCAGCAGGCGCGGCATTCTGCTGTGCAAAAGAACCATCTGGTGAAAGCCACAGAACGTAAGAAAAAAACCACCAGTAAGAACGACAAGAAAAAAACAACTGCTCAGACTAAACAAACCACTTCCAGCAAGACCAAAACAAAATCTTCCCGCACTGCTCACACATCCAAAAGTAAAGCCTCGCAGACTGCCGCCAACCTCGTGACTGAAAAATGCATCACTCGTAAAGGACATAAAGCGAAATGTACGAAGGTCACCAAACTCGCAGAAGTGCATAAAGTTCGCGTCCAGAAAGCGCAAAAGACGGCGATGAACAAATTGATGGGGCAGATTGGTAAACCTTATCACTGGGGTGGAAGCTCCCCGCGTACCGGTTTTGACTGCAGCGGCCTCGTCTATTACGCGTATAAAGATCTGGTGAAGTTCCGCATTCCACGCACCGCCAATGAAATGTACCACCTGCGCGATGCTTCTCCGGTTGACCGTGGCGAGCTGGAAAACGGCGATCTGGTCTTCTTCCGCACACAAGGGCGCGGCACAGCTGACCACGTCGGTGTCTATGTTGGTAACGGGAAATTCATTCAGTCACCACGCAGCGGCCAGGATATTCAGATCACCTCGCTGAGTGAAGACTACTGGGTTCGTCACTATGTCGGCGCGCGTCGCGTCATGACACCTAAAACCATTCGCTAATCCCTGCCCTGCCGCATCGCGGCAGGGTAAGTTCCTCTTTTGCATACCCTTTCAATTTGCTATTCTCTCCTCGTTGTCTGTGTGGTTATTGGCAACACAAAATACAATAAGGAGAGAAGCAATGTCGTTCGAATTACCTGCACTACCGTATGCAAAAGACGCCCTGGCACCGCATATTTCTGCGGAAACCCTGGAATATCATTACGGCAAACATCATCAGACCTACGTCACCAACCTGAATAATCTGATCAAAGGCACCGATTTTGAAGGCAAAACGCTGGAAGAGATCGTCCGCAGTTCAGAGGGGGGTGTATTTAACAACGCTGCTCAGGTGTGGAACCACACTTTCTACTGGCACTGCCTGGCACCGAATGCTGGCGGCGAACCGACCGGTGAACTGGCTACCGCGATTAACGCCGCATTTGGCAGTTTCGCTGATTTCAAAGCGAAATTTACCGATGCAGCTATCAAGAACTTCGGTTCTGGCTGGACGTGGCTGGTAAAAGAAGCCGATGGCAAACTGGCTATCGTTTCCACCTCTAATGCGGGTACCCCACTGACCACCAGCGCTAAGCCGCTGATGACCGTGGACGTTTGGGAACACGCTTACTACATTGATTACCGTAACGCGCGTCCGAACTACCTGGAGCACTTCTGGGCACTGGTTAACTGGGAGTTTGTGGCGAAGAACTTCGCCGCATAAGAGACACGCAGAAGGGTTCGCCCTTCTGCGTTTTTTGCTTATTCAGCAGCGCAGGCTGTTTCTGGCTGCTTACGACCGGACATCATCACTAACAGCAGACCGAGCGCGGCAATAATCGCCCCCATAACCGGCACAAAACTGTATCCCAGCCCTCCAGAAATAACCGCGCCACCGGCGGCTGCACCGAGCGCATTACCGAGATTGAACGCGCCAATATTCACTGAAGACGAAAGACCCGGTGCCTCATGGGCGACACGCATCACGCGCATCTGTAGCGGTGGAACCACAGCAAAGGTGGCTGCTCCCCAGACGACCATCGCAATGGCTGCTCCGAACTCATTACGTGCCAGCCACGGAATAGCAATCATGATGACAATCAGCAGGGTTAAGAAGCCCTTCAACGTCCCGCTTACGGAACGGTCGGCAAATTTCCCACCCAGATAGTTACCAATCGAGAAGCCCACGCCAATCAGCACCAGCATCGCAGTGATAAAGATCGGTGTCGCGTGAGTGATGTCGTGAAGCACGGGAGAAATGTAGGTATAGAGGGTAAACATCGCCCCTGCCCCCAACACGGTAGTCAGCAGCGCCGAGAGCACCTGCGGGCGTACCAGCACAGATAACTCTTTACGCACGTCAGGACGTTCCCCCGCACTGCCTTTCGGCAGGGAGAAGAACAGTGCCACCATCGCGATCACACCCAGCCCGGCAGTCGCCAGGAAGGACATACGCCAGCCAATCACTTCCCCCAGCCACGTCGCGGCAGGTACGCCGCCAATGTTGGCAATGGTTAGCCCCATAAACATGGTGGCCACGGCACTCGCCTGCTTGTGTTTTGGCACCACGCTTGCTGCAACAACCGACCCCAATCCAAAGAACGCGCCGTGGTTAAGGCTGGTCAGAATGCGTGACAACATCAGGGTGGTGTAGTCCGGCGAAATGGCGGAAAGCACATTGCCCAGAGTGAAAATCGCCATCAGGAAAATCAGCGCATTGCGGCGCGCGCGGTGCGAAAGCAGAAGCGTCATCAGCGGTGCCCCAACCATCACGCCAATAGCGTAGGCGCTGATTAACATCCCTGCGGCAGGGATCGAGACATCCACGCCTCTGGCAATAACTGGCAGTAAACCCATTGGGGAGAATTCAGTGGTGCCAATCCCAAAAGCGCCAATCGCCAGGGCCAGCAGGGGAAAATTGATTTTCATACGTCAACTCCGGATGCCGTGTCATGTGGTGACACAGAACAAAGAAGCGGAAAGCATGACATCAATCACAAAAAATGAGAAGTTAACAAAATAGCAAAAGATTTTTGCCAGAGAAGTAACAATCCGGGGAATCGGGAGGGAGAAGACTCTCCCTCCGCGTAAATCAGTGCAGTGCGGCCGTCAGACCCGCTGCGACAATCAAAGCCAGCACAATAACGGTGGTGAACAGCGAAAACTTCAGATCGGAACTCATCAATTTTTCTCCTTTTAATCCCCCCACGAAAAGTGAGCTTGCTCATTTTTGCACAATTTACGTCAAAAATCTTCCTGGATTTAAACGGATAACCACTTTACCTCTTCCCCTTTTCATCAAGATAGGACAAAATTCCACGCTAAATTTATTAGCGTACCGGCCATTGACCCCCTCCTGACGTCCTGTGTCGTTTTCCCGGCGTGTCGCAATTCAAAATTGCGTGATAAGGGTGAGAGAAGGCAAACGTTTACCTTCAAGTTTTTCAGGAGTTTAGGATATGGTCTGGAGTGACATTTAATGGCAACAATTAAAGATGTAGCAAAACGCGCAAACGTTTCCACTACAACCGTATCACATGTAATTAACAAGACCCGTTTTGTGGCGGAAGAGACGCGCAATGCCGTCTGGGCAGCCATCAAAGAGCTGCACTATTCGCCAAGTGCGGTTGCGCGAAGCCTCAAGGTTAATCACACCAAGTCTATTGGTTTGCTGGCGACCAGCAGTGAAGCGGCCTATTTTGCCGAGATTATTGAGGCAGTAGAAAAAAACTGCTTCCAGAAAGGCTATACCCTGATTCTGGGCAACGCGTGGAACAGCATTGAAAAACAGCGAGCTTACCTGTCGATGATGGCTCAAAAGCGTGTTGATGGTCTGCTGGTGATGTGTTCCGAGTATCCGGAATCTGTGCTGTCGATGCTGGAAGAGTATCGCCATATCCCAATGGTGGTGATGGACTGGGGTGAAGCCCGCGCGGACTTCACCGATTCCGTGATCGATAACGCCTTTGAAGGCGGTTATATGGCGGGTCGTTACCTGATTGAACGCGGTCACCGCGAGATCGGCGTGATCCCGGGTCCACTGGAGCGCAACACCGGTGCAGGTCGTCTGGCTGGGTTTATGAAAGCGATGGAAGAAGCGTTGATCACCGTGCCGGAAAACTGGATCGTGCAGGGCGACTTTGAACCGGAGTCGGGCTACCGCGCTATGCAGCAGATCGTCTCCCAGCAGCACCGTCCGACCGCCGTTTTCTGCGGGGGCGACATCATGGCAATGGGTGCCCTCTGTGCGGCCGATGAGCTGGGTCTGCGTGTACCGCAGGATATTTCTGTGATCGGGTATGACAACGTGCGTAATGCGCGCTTCTTTACGCCGGCATTAACGACCATCCACCAGCCGAAAGATTCACTGGGTGAAACCGCCTTCAATATGCTGATGGACAGGATCGTCAACAAACGTGAAGAGTCGCAGTCCATTGAAGTTCACCCGCGTCTTATTGAACGCCGCTCTGTTGCCGATGGTCCGTTCCGCGACTATCGCCGGTAATCTCTTAACGGGGCCAGTTAACCTGGCTCCCGTAACCACTCCCGGTTTAGCGTTTCGCTGTCTCCCAGATAATCCAGTAACCAGGCCATCGCAGGTGAGACATCATTTTGCTGCCAGGTGAGGCAGCAGGCCGCATCCGGGAATGGGTTCTCCAGTGTCAGTTCAACCCATTCTCCGGCATCAATTCGCGGCCGCGCAAAATGAACGGGTACCATCGCGACACACAAACCAGCACTGAGACACGTCGCCGACGATTCCCAGTCGGGGGCAACCACCCGCCGCTGGTTGTCCAGAAGCCAGGTGATACGCTTGGGTAATGAACGGGACGTATCCTCCAGTACCAGCGACGGCCAGTTGCGTAGCGTATCGTCGCTCAATGGTCCTTCCAGAGTCGCCAGCGGATGATCACTTGCCACCACGCATTTCCAGCTCAGCATTCCCATATCACGAAAAGCGTACCGACCCCCGACAGGGATCGCCTGCGTGGCACCAATGGCCATCTCCGCCCTTCCGTCCGCCAGAGCATCCCAGACACCGTTGAACACCTCCTGTGACACCCGCAATTCGACGTCAGAAAAATGACGATAGAAATCGACAATCATTTGCCGGGTACGCTCGGGTTTGACGATATTATCCACCGCGATGGAAAGATGCCCCCGCCAGCCGTTAGCGATCTGTTGACACTGTTCGCGGGTGATCTGCATTTTTTTGATAACAGAACGCCCTTCTTTCAAAAACCACGCGCCAGCGGGCGTTAATTCCACATCCCTATGTCGCCGTTCAAACAGCGGAACCGCCAGCCACTCCTCCAGCTGACGCACCGTGTAGCTGATAGCTGAAGGGACGCGGTGTAACTCCTGCGCCGCTCCACTGAAGCTGCCGTTACGCGCGACAGCATCGACTACTTCAAGAGAATAATCTGACCACATTTTCTGCCTGCAAAAAATTTGAATGCAACCACCAAATATTAGCGTTTCACAAGCCGCTTTGCACTCCCTACACTCAGCGCCAATGTATACCTGCCTCCTCAGGAGAATAAAACAATGCAACCCAGGAATGGTTTTTTAGTCTGGCTCGGCGGCTTAAGCGTGCTGGGCTTTTTGGCCACTGATATGTACCTGCCGGCTTTCGCCGCTATGCAGGAAGATTTGCAAACCCCAGCCGCGGCCATCAGCGCCAGCCTGAGTTTGTTCCTCGCCGGTTTCGCCTTCGCGCAGCTACTTTGGGGGCCGCTATCAGATCGTTTTGGCCGTAAACCGGTTCTGTTACTGGGCCTGGGCATTTTTGCCGCCAGCTGCCTGGGTATGTTATGGGTACGCGATGCGACCTGGTTGCTGGTGCTGCGCTTTGTGCAGGCCGTCGGCGTCTGTGCGGCAGCGGTGACCTGGCAGGCCCTTGTTACTGACTACTACCCAGCCAACCGCACCAACCGGATTTTCGCCACCATTATGCCGCTGGTAGGGCTTTCACCTGCCCTCGCCCCGCTCCTGGGCAGCTGGATCCTGGTGCATTTCGAGTGGCAGGCTATCTTTGCCACGTTGTTTGCCATCACACTGGTACTCATGCTGCCGGCATTCGCGCTCAAACCTGCGCATAAAAAAGAAGCGCATGCGGATGCAAAGCCCATTACCTTTACCTCGTTGCTGAGTGCCAAAGCGTATCGCGGTAATGTCCTGATTTATGCCGCCTGCTCGGCGAGCTTCTTCGCATGGCTGACCGGTTCGCCATTTATTCTGCACGATATGGGGTACAGCCCGGCGGCGATTGGCCTGAGCTACGTTCCGCAAACCATCGCATTCCTGGTGGGCGGGTACGGCTGTCGTGCGGCACTGCAGAAATGGGAAGGTCAGCAGATGCTGCCGTGGCTGCTGGTGCTGTATGCATTGAGCGTTATCGGGACATGGGCTGTTGGTTTTATCCCGGGCACCGGTCTGGTAGAAATTTTAATGCCATTCTGCGTGATGGCCGTCGTTAACGGGGCAATCTACCCTATCGTTGTGGCGCAAGCATTACGTCCGTTCCCACAGGCGACGGGTCGCGCGGCTGCGCTGCAGAACACCCTGCAGTTGGGTCTGTGCTTCCTGGCAAGTCTGGTGGTCTCTGCGCTGATTGCCACACCGCTCCTGACCACCACCACCGTGATGCTGGTGACTGTTGTGCTGGCCTTTGTGGGCTACCGTATGCAGGCTGCCGCACAGCGTGAGCTGAGTGACAGCACCCCGGTTGAAACGTCGCATGCGTAATCGCGCCGGAAATTATGTTAACTTCCAGTGATTAGGTTGCTAAGAATTTTTTATTGAATCACCAAATTTTGAGGCCTATACTAAATTTGGTTCGATTAAATACGATAAATATTAAGTGTTAACGGGAGCCGGAGTGCTCCCGTTTTACCATGGAAGGCATTTCGGCAAGGGTTATCTCCCTTCCTCTGTTCTACGTCGGATATTAGCCTCGCGGTATTTACCGTGAGATTTCTCACAAACCAAAAAAAGCGTCTACGCTGTTTGAAGGTTCTGATCACATCAGGGTGATGGAGAAGCTATGAGTTCATCGTGTATAGAAGAAGTCAGCGTTCCGGACGATAACTGGTCCCGGATCGTCAGTGAACTGTTGGGTCGAGCAGGCATCACTATCAATGGATCGTCACCAGCTGATCCCCAGGTTAAACATCCCGACTTTTTTAAACGCGTGTTGCGGGAGGGATCGTTAGGTCTGGGAGAAAGCTATATGGATGGCTGGTGGGAGTGCGAACGGCTGGATATCTTCTTCTCCAGCGTGTTGCGCGCCGGTCTGGAAAATCAACTCCCCCGCAATCTGAAGGACACACTGCGCGTCGCCTCAGCCCGGCTGTTTAATCTGCAAAGTAAAAAACGCGCATGGATCGTCGGCAAAGAGCATTACGATCTCGGCAACGACCTGTTCAACCGTATGCTTGACCCCTTCATGCAATATTCCTGCGCTTACTGGAAAGAGGCTTCGACACTGGAAGAGGCTCAACAGGCTAAGCTGCATCTGATTAGCGAGAAACTGAAGTTAGAACCCGGAATGCGCGTTCTGGATATCGGCTGCGGCTGGGGTGGGCTGGCCTGGTTTATGGCGAAGCACTACGGCGTCAGCGTGGTGGGTGTCACTATTTCCGCTGAGCAGCAAAAGATGGCGCGGGAACGCTGCCAGGATCTTGATGTGGATATCCGGCTACAGGATTACCGTGATCTGAACGAACAGTTTGACCGTATCGTTTCCGTGGGCATGTTCGAGCACGTGGGGCCGAAAAACTACGACACCTACTTTGACGTGGTGGATCGTAATTTGAAACCTGACGGCATCTTCCTGCTGCACACCATCGGCTCTAAGCGGACCGATAACAACGTTGACCCGTGGATCAACAAATACATCTTTCCGAATGGCTGTTTACCGTCCGTTCGCCAGATTGCCAACGCCAGTGAACCCCATTTCGTGATGGAAGACTGGCATAACTTCGGTGCGGATTACGACACCACGTTGATGGCATGGCATGCTCGTTTTCAGGAAGCCTGGCCTGAGATTGCGGACAACTATTCTGAACGATTCAAGCGGATGTTTAGCTATTATCTGAATGCCTGCGCGGGGGCGTTTCGCGCGCGGGATATTCAGCTCTGGCAGGTGGTATTCAGCCGGGGCATTGAACACGGTTTGCGTGTCGCCCGCTAAAAAAATAACCCCGGTTACCCGGGGTTATTTTTTATTCTTCTTCTGCTGTTTTAATTATTGCGGCTTCTTTTGCCGCAAGCACACGCTCAACGGTATCCACCACCGCCTGAGTTTGCGGATCGATTTCGATATTTACGCGATGCCCCAGTTTTTTCGCCCCCAGCGTGGTGCGCTGCAACGTTTCAGGAATTAAATGCACACAAAAACGCGTAGGTGTCACTTCCCCGACAGTCAGACTAATCCCATCAATACCAATAAACCCTTTGTACAGGATGTATTTCATTAATGAAGGATCCTGCATTTTAAACCAGATTTGACGGTTATTTTCCGAGGTCACAATTTTCGCCACTTCGGCAGTGGTCATGATGTGCCCCGACATCAGATGCCCGCCAATCTCATCGCTGAACTTCGCTGCCCGTTCTACGTTGACGGTATCCCCAACCGCCAACTCACCCAGATTGGTGATACGCAGCGTCTCTTTCATTAAATCAAAGCTGATCTGGTTGCCGTTAATTTCGGTAACTGTCAGGCAGCAGCCGTTGTGGGCAATCGAGGCACCGGTTTCGATGCCATCAAGCATATATTCCGGCAGCTCAACAACATGAGTTCGGAAATTAGGTTTTTCATCAATGGACACCACTTTGGCGGTACCCTGCACAATACCAGTAAACATGCTTACAACTCCTGTTTTTTCCGGACGGTGGTGACACCGTTTAATCCCATCACAATAACAGTTGGAAAAACAGGTTGCCAGCGGAGCGCATTTTCTGGCGATTTTTTCACTAGATAAATAGCTAAAGCCCGCTACAATAGCTGGCACCCCCCTGCATTTTCTTCTTGCTGCCAGTTACGGCGGCTTTTTTAGTCTCTCAAATAACAACAAAATAAAGGTGTTCACGTGCAGAAGTACATGAATGAAGCGCGCCAGTTATTGGCACTGGCTATACCAGTGATCATCGCGCAAGTGGCCCAGACCGCAATGGGATTTGTGGATACGGTAATGGCGGGCGGCTACAGCGCCACCGATATGGCGGCTGTTGCTATCGGCACGTCAATCTGGCTACCGGCTATCCTGTTCGGCCACGGTCTGCTGCTCGCGCTCACGCCTGTTATCGCTCAACTCAATGGTTCCGGGCGACGTGATCGCATTGCCCACCAGGTCCGCCAGGGTTTCTGGCTGGCTGGGTTTGTCTCTGTGCTGATCATGCTGGTGCTCTGGAACGCGGGTCATATCATTCGCGCCATGCATAACATTGACCCGGCACTGGCTGACAAGGCAGTGGGTTATCTGCGCGCCCTTCTCTGGGGCACCCCAGGCTACCTCTTTTTCCAGGTGGCGCGTAACCAGTGTGAAGGTCTGGCGAAAACCAAGCCCGGGATGGTGATGGGCTTTATTGGTTTGCTGGTCAATATTCCGGTTAACTATGTCTTTATTTACGGTCATTTCGGAATGCCAGAACTGGGTGGCGTCGGCTGTGGTGTCGCGACGGCAGCCGTTTACTGGGTGATGTTCTTCTCAATGATCGCCTTTGTAAAACGCGCCCGTTCCATGCGCGATATTCGCAACGAGAACAGATTTAGTACACCTGACTGGAGCATTATGACGCGTCTGGTACAGCTAGGTTTGCCGATTGCCCTCGCGCTGTTCTTTGAGGTGACGCTTTTCGCCGTGGTCGCCCTGCTGGTCTCCCCGCTGGGCATTGTGAACGTGGCCGGGCACCAGATTGCGCTGAACTTTAGCTCGCTAATGTTCGTCCTGCCTTTGTCGCTGGCGGCGTCAGTGACTATCCGTGTCGGCTTCCGTCTGGGGCAAGGTTCGACGCTAGACGCACAAACAGCCGCGCGAACCGGGCTGGGTGTCGGTGTTTGCATGGCCGTCTGTACAGCGCTCTTTACCATCACGCTACGCGAGCAAATTGCCCTGCTCTACAATGACAACCCCGAAGTCGTGGCCCTGGCGTCGCATCTGATGCTGCTGGCTGCGGTATACCAGATATCTGATTCCATTCAGGTCATTGGCAGCGGTGTGTTGCGTGGATATAAAGACACGCGTTCCATCTTCTTTATCACCTTCATCGCCTACTGGGTGTTGGGTCTGCCGTGTGGTTACATTCTGGCCCTGACCGATCTGGTGGTTGACCGCATGGGGCCGGCCGGATTCTGGATGGGCTTTATCATCGGTCTGACCTCTGCGGCAATTATGATGATGATGCGCATGCGCTTCCTGCAACGTCAGCCATCAACGGTCATTTTGCAACGCGCTGCGCGTTAAATACGCAGTAGCCGCCAGCTGGCGGCTACTTTCTCTTCACTTTGCGCGGTAATACAGCAATCGCGTGAAATCAGAGAGAAAAATGCATTTTCCCTCTTGCCTCATTGGTGCTGTGCCGCTAATATTCGTCCCCGTTGTCACCGACAACACGTTGCGTTCATAGCTCAGTTGGTTAGAGCACCACCTTGACATGGTGGGGGTCGTTGGTTCGAGTCCAATTGAACGCACCATTCTGCGTCCGTAGCTCAGTTGGTTAGAGCACCACCTTGACATGGTGGGGGTCGGTGGTTCGAGTCCACTCGGACGCACCATTTCAGTCCTGAAATGGTGCAAATCCTCTTCTGCTTTCCTGAACTTTCCTAATTCCGCATTTTCATCACTGTTCTCCTGCTACGCTTTTCTCATGGAAAAAAAGAGGAAAACCGTCGATGAAGAAAATCGCCATTATCGGTTCCGGCCCAACAGGGATTTATACCTTTTACGCGCTTCTTAAAAACCCTCACCCGCTTTCGGTTTCGGTCTTTGAACAAGCTGATGAAGCGGGTGTTGGCATGCCCTACAACGACGACGATAACACTCGTCTGATGCTGGCGAACATCGCAAGCATTGAAATTCCTCCGCTATTTATGACCTATCACGACTGGCTTAAGGGCCAGAGCGAAGCCTATCTGGCACGCTTTAAGGTGGATAAATCCCGTTTGCATGACCGGCAATTTCTGCCCCGGATCCTGCTGGGCGAGTATTTCCGTGACAGCTTTCTTTCAATCGTAAAAGAGGCTAAAGATCGCGGATTTCAGGTTGATATCCATGAATCCGCCCAGGTCACCGACATCGTACCCACAAATGACGGTGTCACACTTTCAGTCAACGACAACACTTTCTCTGAACGCTTCGACCTTGCGGTTATCGCCACCGGTCACGTCTGGCCAGAGGACGACGAAGCCTCTCGCACGTACTTCCCAAGCCCGTGGTCCGGTTTGATAGGCGCCAAAATTCCGCCCTGCCACGTCGGTATCATGGGAACATCATTAAGCGGTCTGGACGCGGTCATGGCGGTGGTAATGCAGCACGGCACGTTTCGCGACGACAAATTCATCCTGGATACAAGCAGCGACGCGTTAAAGATTGTCCTGATGTCCCGAACAGGCATTCTGCCTGAAGCCGATTTTTACTGCCCTATCCCATACGAACCATTGTCAGTTTTGACTGAGCCCGCGGTTGAGCGCGAAATTGCCAAAGGTCCGGATGCCCTGCTTGATCGCATTTTTACCCTGATGGTGAAAGAGCTTGAACTTGCTGACCCGGCGTGGTGTGAGAAAGTTGCTCTGCATAAGCAGACGGCAGACAGCATGCGTGATGCCTGGTTTGAAGATCGTAAACGGCACGATCCATTCACCTGGGCAGAAGAAAATCTCGATGAGGTTGAACGCAACAAACGCGACAGGCGCACCATGGCCTGGCGCTACACCGTGCTCCGGCTGCATGAAGTGGTTCAGGCGATCGTGCCACATCTCGACGAACGTGACAGTAAACGCTTCAGACAAGGTCTGGCTCGGGTCTTTATTGACAACTATGCGGCCATCCCTCCACAGTCGATCCGCAGGCTACTCGCACTTCGCGAAGCTGACGTTATTAGCGTGGCAGCCCTCGGTGACGATTACACGCTTGATGTTGGCAGCGATCAGACAATGATCACCACAAAAGAGACCGTTCACCGTTTCGACGTTTTTATTGATGCACGTGGACAAAAGCCGCTCAAAACGAAAGATCTGCCCTTCCCGACGCTGCGCAAACAGCTGGAGGCAACAGGCGAAGAGATCCCCGAGATTAGCGAGGATTACACCTTAAAAGCACCTGAAACCGTTCGCGGACGCATCGCCTTCGGCGCGATACCGTGGCTGATGCATGATCATCCCTTCGTTCAGGGGCTGGCGGAGTGTGCAGAGATTGCAGAGGCGATGGCGAAAGCGGCAGAAAAACCCGCGTCGGGGTTACGGCGGAAATTACCGTATAGTGAGGACTGACAGGGCGTCCATGCCCTGCTGTAATAGATTACTCGAAATACACTTCCGGGTTTTCAGACAGCGACACGAACGTTTTCGTCGCTTTATCCAGCGCACGAATTTCGCCACTTTCAATGTCATACACCCAGCCGTGCAGTCGGATAGAGTTGTTACGCAGGCCCACTGCCACGGAGGGATGGGTCTTAATGTTGCTCAGCTGCGCAAATACGTTTTCCTGTACCATCGCGTTGACTTTATCGATCGGCTTATCCCAGGTTTTCTTCTCAACCACCGCTTTTGCCGCATCGGAATAACGCAACCAGTGAGAAACAGCAGGCATCGGCTCCAGGTTTGCGTTATCAGCAATCGCCTTCATCGCCCCACAGTTGGAGTGACCGCAGATCACGATATCTGTCACACCCAACGCCACAACAGCGTATTCAATGGTCGCGGAAACACCGCCAGGCTCTGGCCCGAATGGCGGTACAATGTTGCCAGCATTACGAATGACAAAGAGTTGTCCCGGCTCTTGCTGGGTAACCAGTTCCGGGACCAGGCGGCTGTCGGAGCAGGAGATGAACAGCGCTTTGGGATTCTGGCTGGACGCTAAACTGCGAAAGAGTTCTTTACGTTGCGGGAAAATCTCTTTTTGAAAGCTGAGAAAACCTTCAATGATATGTTGCATAGCAATTTCTCTTTTATCTGTTTTAGTTTAGGTATGATCGAGATCACACTCGTAAAGTTTACCCATCGTGGTTTACTTCAGACAAGCAATATATTTCTGGCCCGACCGCTGAACAATCTCGTCCGCGAAGGCCTGGATGTTCTGCCCTTCGAACGCACCGTACAGACGTGCAAACGTTCTGCCTTCCAGATGACTCACGACCGACGCTACGGTCCGGGCTGGCAGCGGAAGATAATTCGGGTAACTCCACATAAACGAGACAGCGTCTTTACCCGGCGTGACCTGCAGAATATCGCCCACCAGTAATACTCCTTCACCTTCCTGCCAGTGCAGCACTGTCCCGCCAGCAAAATGGCCGCCAAGGCGCAGCAATGTGACTGATGGGAAAATCTCCAGCGCATCACCGTGCCAGAAGCGAATTGCCGGGCTGTCGCGCATGACCCATTCACTGTCGCTGGCGTGCAGATACAGCGGTGCATCAAACGCCGCAGCCCATTCCTGCATCGTGGTGTAATAGTGCGGGTGTGAAATCGCAATCGCGCTGATGCCGCCGAGTGCAGTGATGAGTGTTTTGGTTGCCGGGTCGAGATTAGCGATACAGTCCCAGAGAATATTGCCATGCGGGGTACGCAGGAGCAGGGCCCGCTGGTTGATAGCAAATGCGGGCACCGTCTTGATACTGAACAATTGCGGCTCCAGTTGCTGCCATTTGTTGCTATGCGTGGCGGTTACGGTGTCGAAATCTGTCCATACCTGGCCCGTGACGGGCACGTACTGGCGTTCATCCTCGCAAATCGGGCATCTGTCCGGCTGTGCATCATAGGCAGTTCCGCAGGTTTTACAGAGTGTAATCATGTGCTCTCCTCAGCGATAAAGCACTGAGTATGGCAGGGATTATCCTTATGTGCTGCGAGGTACATTGCTGGCTTTTTTTGCCCTATACTGTGCCAGTATCAAAAAACTGAACAGAGCAGGTGCCACATGGAAATTGATCTCGATAACTTAGTCTTTAACGGGCTGGATGAAGCCGAAGAGCGTAATGCGGAACGTCTGGACGATGCAGACAAAAAAGCGCAGGCGATTGTCGCCGATGACGACTGCGGCGATGCCTGCAAGATCTGATAAAAAAGCACCGGTTTTCCGGTGCTTTTTTATATTACTTTTTGAGCCCGTCAATAGCAGCCTGAGCGCAGGCTTCATCAAGATGACCGCCCGGTGCGCCACCGATACCAATCGCCCCAATAACCTCATCGCCCTCTTTCACCGGCAAGCCACCCGCCAGCAGCAGGAACCCCGGGATGTCTCTCATGTTCTGCGCGCCCGCATTGCTCTGCGCCGCTTCCATCACTTTGCCTGACGCATTCTTTGCGCTAAGCGCCGTATAGGCTTTCATTTCACTGGCTTTAACCGTGTGTGGACCGGCATTGTCCGTGCGCTGCACCGCTTTTACCACGCCCGCGCGGTCAACAACGGTGACCGTCACCTGGTAATTTTTTGCCGTACACGCCTGAATGGCGGATGTCGCCAGCGCATTCGCCTGCGCCAGTGAGAGATTTTTTTGATTCAATGTATCGGCCTGCGCCGCCAGACTCAGACTACCCGCGGCCAGTGCCGCAACCATCATTACTTTTTTCATCGCACTTCCTCGAGTGTTAGGGGACGTTGCAGAGATTACCCCGACGCGCGATGAAACATAATTCGGTTGAATACGCACTCAACCTGGTAGTTTTACGGATTGCAATTTGTCGTATTCCCGGATTGCCTGGACCAGGCTGCTGACGCCGAGCCTGGTAAACGCCGATGCGCGGTGCGCTTCTACCGTACGCGGCGAGAGGTTCAGCCGTGCAGCCACCTCTTTATTGCTGAGCCCTTTCATCAACTCACCCAGAACCTCATGCTCACGTGCAGTCAACTGCGCGAAACGCGCCGCGATCCTGGAGGTTTCCTGCCAGCCGGAATAACGACGCTGGCTTTCTTCGAAGGCTAACCCCACCGTCTCTATAAGCTTATCGGCATCCAGCGGCTTGGTGAAAAACTCAAACACACCGTTTCGAAAAGCCCGACGGCAGGCATCAACGGTACCGTGTCCGGTCATGATAATCACCGGCAGCAGAGGCCAGGGCCATTCGCCCTCCTCAAGCCAGGTGAGCCCGCCCTTGCCGGGCATCCGCATATCTAGCAACATACAGCCCACCAGCGCCGTACCCCGTGCATGGGCAGCAATAAAGGCATCGACACTGTCAAACGTCTTTACCGGCCACCCCATACCTGAAAGCAGAAAAGCCATTGACTCTCTGATGGATTCATCATCATCAATCAGCCAGATTGTCTTATCCATCCGTCGCCTCCTTTCCGTGCGCCAGTTGTAATCTGATCTGCGCCCCACCCTGCGGCGCATTACCCAGCGTAATCGATCCATTCATACGCGTCATTAATGACTCCGTTAAGGTCATCCCCAGACCGATACCCACTTCTCTGCCGCTGTAAAACGGCATAAAGGCATGCTGTAACGCCTCCTGGCTAAAGCCAGGGCCACCGTCTGTGATGGTGATCTGGACGCCACTCTCGGTTGTTTGACTCTCAATTTTTACCCAACCGGGAGTATCAAACTGCTGAGCCTGAATCGCATTGCTGAGCACGTTATGCAGCACCTGCTCCAGCCAGAGACGGTCTGCCAGTACCGTTGTGGCACCAGGGGCAAACGCATGACTGACCGTAATATGTTCGGCCTTGCGCTCGTGCTCAAGCAGGTTCACCACCTGCTGCCAGCAGTGCACAAGATCGGTTTCACGCAGGATCACCTTCTCCTGTACAACATGTTCACGAAAACGGGTCAGCAAGGCGCTAATACGCTGCATTTGCGTCAGTGCAGCCGCCAGCGCCTGCGACACCGCCTGCCCGTTATCCTGTTGTAGCTGGCGCTGAGCGCCCTGGATCCACGTCTGCGCGGCGGTGAGCGGCTGGTTGATCTCGTGCACAATCCCAGCAGTGATTTCCCCCAGGGTATTGAGCCTGGCGTGTTGATAATAGAGCGCTCTTTGCTCGGCATCTTTACGCGCTTTACGCTGCCAGAGCACCACGCTCGCCAGCGCAATCACGATCCCCCATCCAATAAAGAGTAAGGGGTAAATAAGCCCATTGACGCCGAACCAGTCTGGCTGTGAATCGGCCTCCAGCGTAAAGGGTTGAGTATGCTGCGGGAAGGTGCGTTGCCAGTGCCAGAAGGCACCAGATATTTGCTGGTCTCCGTTCGGCATAAAACGGATCCCGAGATGGGTAAAGGGATGATGTGCAGTCAGGATTGGACCAAGGTCTACCAGTACGCGGATTTGGCGCCAGGGATTGTACAGCCAGTACTGGACTTCATTGGCAGGCTCAACCCGGGGGGCATCAAGCGCTCTTCCCGTCGTTTTTTCCAGGGCAAGAAGCTGGGGGAATTTTTTGCGGAGAGTGACGATATCTTCATCGCCATTCAAAAGCGGCAGTACGGATTCATTTTGCGTCAGTACCGCGCTTAATTCAGAGAAGAGCGCCGCGAACTCACGATCGCGCTCCCAGAACTGACGGCGGATTTGTTCGGCATAGAGCAACACGCCGCTGATAAGGCAGACTATCGTCCAGATAATAATGCCGCGCTTGATAAAGGGGTTCTTCATTCCGTTAACTGAGCTGACTCAACCATCTGTCGACATTAACAGCTATCCGTCGTCAGAACAAAATCCAGCACAGCTCATTCCAGTATATTTCGCGTGTGCGGCGCAGTTCAGCGTGACGTTTTATCATGGAACCACTCCGGGTCGATGTTGGCAACGTCTACGCCATACAGGCTGGCGACAGGCAGTATTGACTCAAGAACACGTTGCGCGCTGTGCTCCGCATTCACTGGTCGGGTCGCAAAAAACCGCCGTAACGTGCTGATCCATTTTTTCATCGTCTGCCCCTCTCTCACCGTATTTTCCTTAAGTTAAACACCCAAACTCCATGCAGGTGAAATACCAATATCAGCTGTCGATGTGCAGGATCTGCAAATAGCACCCTGTATTTTTACCTGCCAGTAACACTCTGTTCACTAATGCTTTTTTGCTAAAAGCAAAGCACGATTTCTTATTTGGCGATAGCTTTCACTTATGGGAGCGTAACGGGGTAAAACAAAAACAACGGGATGATTTATTACTATGGCAGCAAACATGAACGGATTTAAAAAACGGACACTGGCACTGGGGTTACTGGCTGCTGGTAGTCTGCTCTCAGCACAGGCACAGGCCGATCAGCTGGCGGATATTAAAGCCGCAGGTGTAGTGAAAGTGGCCACATTTGATGCCAACCCACCGTTTGGCTCTATTGATGCAAAGACACATGAGATTGTGGGATACGACGTGGACTTCGCCAAAGCGCTGGCAAAAGCACTTGGCGTGAAGCTGGAGCTGGTCGCCACCAACCCGGCCAACCGTATTCCGCTGCTTCAGTCTGGTAAGGCGGATCTGATTGTGGCGGATATCACCATCACGCCAGAGCGCGCGCAGGTTGTTGATTTCTCCCTCCCCTATTTCGTGACCGGGCAGCAGTTCCTGGTACCGGCAAAGTCCGCCGATAAGCTGGATAACTATAGCCGGGCGCGCATTGGCGCGGTCAAAGGAACCACGGGCGAACAGGCGCTGCACCAGCGATTCCCGCAGTCCCGCGTGCTCTCTTATGACGATATTCCGCTGGCGTTGACGGCACTGCGCAATGGCAACGTGCAGGCAATCACCCAGGACAGCACCATTCTGGCCGGTCTGCTGGCGCAGGCACCGGATAAAGCCAACTTCAAAATCCTGCCCGATCTGCTGAGCAAAGAAGAGATTGGCGTTGGGGTGAAGAAAGGTGAAACAGCGCTGCTGAAAGCCGTCAACGACGAGCTGCTTAATCTTGAGAAGAACGGTCAGGCAGCAAAAATATATGATGTCTGGTTTGGCCCAAATACGCCTGCTCCACAGCCTCGTGCCTTTAAAATAGAAGCCCAGTAATATGCTCTCAGGTTTATTCTCACACTCCGCGGCCAGTGCCGCGGATTTTTCACATCTGGAACAGGCCAGCGTCGAGTTTCGTCATGTAGACAAACGCTACGGTGACCATCAGGTATTAAACGACATTAACCTCACCATCCCCCCCGGTGAAGTGGTTGCCATCCTCGGCCCTTCGGGTTCCGGTAAATCCACCCTGATTCGTCTCATCAACCAGCTTGAAACCCTGAGCGGCGGAGAGATCCTGGTCGACAACAAGCCGACCGGTAAGCTTTCTGGTACCGGGCTGCGTCAACTGCGAAGTCGCGTGGGGTTTGTGTTTCAGCAATTCAATCTTTACGCTCATCTCACCGCCAGCCAGAATATCACTCTGGCGCTGGAGCAGGTTCACGGCTGGAAGCCGCAGCCAGCCCAGGAGCGCGCGCTGTCCCTGCTGGAGAAAGTCGGGATGCTGGAAAAAGCTCACCATTTCCCGGCAGAGCTTTCCGGTGGTCAACAGCAGCGCGTGGCGATCGCGCGCGCTCTGGCCTCTTCGCCGCAAATTATTCTCTTCGACGAACCGACGTCGGCACTCGATCCTGAGATGATAGGCGAAGTGCTGTTTGTGATGAAAACCCTCGCCCACAGTGGGATCACCATGATTGTCGTGACCCACGAGATGCAGTTTGCCCGGGAAATTGCCGACCGGATTGTCTTTATCGACGGCGGGCAAATTCTCGAGATCGCGCCGCCGACGCAGTTTTTCAGTCACCCCTCGCATCCGCGCGCCCGACGGTTCCTGCAAAAGGTGCTCAACCCACTGCATCAGGAGCATCTGTAATGCCCGCGCTCGACTGGCAGGGGGTACTGACCGGACAGCCTCTGCAGTGGATACTCTCCGGATCCCTCACCACCCTGTGGGTCACGCTTGCCGGGGTGATGCTGGCCAGCCTGCTGGCGTTGCTTTTAATGCTCCTGCGCCTTTCCGGCGGACGCCTCGGAAACGTGGTCGTCAGTAGCTGGGTGTCGCTGTTTCGAAATACGCCGCTGCTGGTGCAACTGCTGTTCTGGTATTTTGCCGCCTGGAACGGGCTACCTCAGGTATTTCGCGACGCGGTGAATGCGGATCACAGCTGGTCTATTCTGCCCGGCGAAGTCTGGTGGTTTACCCCCGAGTTTTTATGTTCGGCCTGGGGATTGGGCGTCTTTACTTCGGCGTTTTTAATCGAAGAGGTGGAATCGGGGTTACGTTCTGTCCCTGCCGGACAGCGGGAGGCCGCGCTGGCACAGGGGTTCTCTTCGTGGCGTTTGTTTCGTCACATTCTTCTGCCGCAGGGACTGGCCAACGCCTGGCAACCCGTTGTGGGGCAGTACCTTAATTTGATGAAGCTCTCCTCGCTCGCCAGCGGGATTGGCTTTGCCGAACTCACCTATCAGGTCAGGCAGATTGAAAGCTACAACGCGCATGCGCTGGAAGCCTTTACCCTCGGAACCGCACTGTATCTGCTGACCGGTCTGGTTATGGGAATGGTGCTGGTTCGCATCGGACCTGAAGCAAAACGTAAACGCCCAAACGTCGCCACCTCAGGGAGTGAAAAACATGATTGCCGGATTTAATGTCATCACTGATAACGTCGTTTATCTGCTGTGGGGACGCGCGGCAAGCGGTGAACCGGGTGGCATATTGCTCTCGTTAATGATGGCGGCTGGAGCCGCCATCATCGCTCTGCCCGGCGGGGTTGCTCTCGCGTGTCTTGCCTGGCGCTTTACCGGGCTCGTACGCAAACTGCTTTTTTTGTGGGCAGAATTGATCCGCGGTATCCCACTCATCTTTGTGATTTTCTGGATGTGGTATCTGCTGCCGCTCATTACCGGGGGCGATCTGCCGGGGGCACTTACCGTCACGCTGGCGCTGGCCTGGTTTACGGCGGCAACCGTGATGCACTCAGTACTGGCCGGGCTTAATGCGTTACCCTCCGGGCAATATGAGGCCGCACTGTCTCAGGGATTCAGCACGCAGCAAACGTTGTTGCGTGTGCTGCTACCGCAGGCACTGAGGAATATTCTGCCGTCGCTGGTGGGAATTTTTATCAGTCTGCTGAAGGATACGTCGCTGGCGTTTATCGTGAACGTACCGGAACTGACCACTGTGGCGGGACAGGTCAACAACCGGGTGCAAATCTACCCGGCGGCCATTTTTATCTTCACGGGTGTGGTTTATTACCTGCTCTGCTGCTCGCTGGAGCAGCTTGCGAAACGCTGGCGTATTACCCGGCCAGCGCTTTAACCACCGTTTCCATCGCTTCGGTTGTCAATTCACTGCGTTTAACGCGCTGGTTCGCCAGCGCGGTACGCAGTACTCCGGCAATGACAATATGCTTTGGCTCCTGCCCTAAATCGCGCATCTCAAGTACCACCTTCCCGACCACCCGGCACATCTCCTGATACAGCGCTTCATCTTTAGTCACGTTACCCATCGTCATCACTCCATTGCCTTTTAAACGTTGAGCTTAAATGATTCTCCTGCCGGATACAAAAAAGAAGCCCGGCGAGGAACTCGTCGGGCTTCATCTGTAAAATCAGTAAATTAGTTATTTACTGGAATGACTGCGCCTTTGTACTTAGTACGGATCCAGTCCTGAATCTCTTTCGAGTGCAGCACGTTCACCAGCGCGACGATATCTTTCTTCTTCTCGTCACCACGATGGACGGTAATGATGTTGGCGTACGGGTTGTTTTCACCGCTCTCAACCGCAATCGGGTCGTGAACCGGATCCAGACCGGCATCAATCGCGTAGTTGGCGTTGATCACCACCGCGGCACCTTCATCGTTGTTGTACATCTGCGGCAGCAGAGAGGCTTCAACGTTAGGGGTGAACTGCAGCTTTTTCGGGTTTTCCACGATGTCGCTGATGCGCGCGGTCACTTTGTCGATGCCCGGTTTCAGCTTGATCACACCCTCTTTCTCGAAGATGGAGAGAATTCGGCCCTCTTCAGAAACAGCATCACGCATGATGATCTTGCCGCCTTCAGGCAGGTCTTTCAGCGACTTGTATTTCTTTGAGTAGATACCAATAGGCTCAATGTGGATTGCGCCTGCACTGACAAAATCATAATCCTTATCGCCCGCGTGATCTTTGAGCACGCTGTTCAGATAAGGGATGTGCTGAAAATAGTTCGCGTCGATATCATGACCCGCCAGCGCGGTGTTGGGCAGAATGTAGTCCTGGAACGGTTTAATCTCCAGATCGATCCCCTGCTTAGCCAGAATCGGTTTTGCCTGCTCCAGAATTTCAGCGTGTGGCGTGTTGGATGCGCCCACGGTCAGGGTATCTGCCCACGAGGCAAAGCTCAGGGCACTCAGGGTTGCTGCGGCGATCAGTGTCAGTGTCTTTTTCATGATGTGGTTCCTGTGTGTATTTATTAGCGTTTATCTAACAGTGAAGTAATGATGTCGCCGCAGAACTGGATGATGAAAACGATGATTAAAATGGTCACCGTTGCCACCAGCGTGACGTCACCATGGTTGCGCTGGAATCCTTCCAGATAAGCCAGATTTCCCAAACCACCGGCGCCAATCACCCCCGCCATCGCGCTGTAACTCACCAGTGCAATCAGCGTCACCGTAATACCTGATACCAGTGCAGGTGATGATTCCGGCAGTAAAACCCGAAACACTAACGTGCTCAGTCGTGCGCCCATCGAGCGGGTTGCTTCGATGACGCCTTTGTCCACTTCACGCAGGGCGATCTCCACCAGGCGCGCGTAGAAAGGTGCGGCACCCACGATCAACGCCGGCAATGCCGCGTTAGCGCCGAGAATGGTGCCAACAATGGTCTTGGTGAACGGGATCAGCAGCACAATCAAAATGATGAACGGAATAGAACGGAACACGTTCACCACAATCGAAATGACGCTATACACCGTGCGATTGTGGAACAACCCACCGCGTGCGGTTAAAAACAGCGCCAGCCCCAGCACGATGCCCAGCACAAACGTCGCCACGCCTGAAAGCGCCGTCATGTACAGCGTCTCCAGCGTCGCCGCCCAGAGCTGATCCCATTTGAGATGCGGAAAGAGATTCTCAGCCATGTTTAATCACCTCGCCTTCAATATCGCTGTGCTGCAGGTCGGCGAGGATATTGTTCAGTTGTTCGTCAGATGCCACCACGTGCACCCAGAGCTGGCCAAACACGCCGTGGGCGGTTTGCGTCATTTTCCCGTGCAGAATGTTAAACGGCAGGCCGTAGCGCAGAGTCAGTTCGCCCACGATCGGCTTATGCGTGCTATGGCCGGTAAACGTCAGTTTGATGACCGTGCCTTCAAGTTCATTGGCCAGCTCGCTATTAAAGGTTTCCTCCTCCGCGTACTGACTCACCTGACGGACAAACTGCTGCGTAATGGGCTGTTGCGGATGGGTAAAGACGCTCAGTACATCCCCTTCTTCCACCACTTTACCGTTCTCCATCACCGCCACACGGTCGCAGATTTTGCGCACCACATGCATCTCGTGGGTGATCAACACGATGGTCAGTTTGAAACGACGGTTAATATCTAACAGCAAATCGAGGATCTGATCGGTGGTCTGCGGGTCGAGCGCTGACGTGGCTTCATCACAGAGCAGCACGTCAGGGCTGTTCGCCAGTGCGCGCGCAATGCCGACACGTTGTTTCTGCCCGCCGCTTAACTGCGACGGGTAGGCATTCTCACGCCCTTTCAGCCCAACGAGTTCGACAAGCTCGGCCACGCGGGCTTTGATTTTCGCTTTTGGCACGCCAGCAATTTGCATTGAAAACGCGATGTTTTCTGAAACCGTGCGCGACCACAGCAGGTTGAAATGCTGGAACACCATACTGATTTTCAGGCGCGCCTGGCGCAGTGCTTCACCACTGGCGGCAGAAATGTTCTGCCCATTGATGGTGACACTTCCGGTGCTGGGTTTTTCCAGACCGTTCAGCAGACGTATCAGCGTGCTTTTCCCGGCTCCACTGTAACCAATAATTCCGTAAATCTGTCCCTGCTCTACCGTCAAATTGACATCATCAACGGCAGTCAGTGCCACCTTTCCGTTGTCAAAAATCTTCGAAATATTACTCAGTACAATCATTCTTATTCGTTATCCGTTCCGCGCATGGCAGTTTAGAAGTATGGATGTCCAAATGAGTGTAAACAGGCGTTATCAGCTTTTAAATGAACAAAAAGGCATGTGTTATAACTTCGGGGAATAAACAGCGAGTTTGCCGGGCGGGAAGCATTTAGACCAATTTCAGCAATGATTATCTGCCAGATGCATATCTGCTGGGAGTCCCCCTTAAAAATCGGTCATTTTTGCAGCATTTTTCACTGATATAGCCATCCTCACATCCAGAGCACTTTACGTCTTGCTGTCCTGACTTCCAAAAATGGCATTTATATTCTTTTCTGTTCTAAAGAGCAGTGAATGGTTCTTTATTGAGAAAATTTCACCGCCCTATCATCCCGTCATGACATCCAGAAAGGAAAACATCATGACGATTTATCACTCCGTTACCGAACTGATTGGTCGTACCCCGCTGATCCAGCTGCATAAGCTTGATACTGGTTCCTGCTCGCTGTTCCTGAAGCTGGAAAACCAGAATCCGGGCGGTTCTATTAAGGATCGCGTGGCGCTGTCGATGATTAACGAAGCGGAGCGTACCGGCCAGCTGCAGCCGGGCGGCACGATTATTGAGGCGACAGCAGGGAATACCGGTCTCGGGTTGGCCCTGATTGCCGCCCAGAAAGGCTACTCGCTGATCCTGGTGGTACCGGACAAAATGAGCCGCGAGAAGATTTTCCACCTGCGCGCGCTGGGTGCCCAGGTAGTACTGACCCGCTCCGACGTTAATAAGGGCCATCCCGCCTACTACCAGGATTACGCCCGACGTCTGGCTAACGAGATCCCCGGCGCGTTTTACATCGACCAGTTCAATAACGACGCCAACCCGCTGGCGCACCGCACCACCACGGCACCGGAACTGTATGAGCAGTTGGACGGCAAGATCGACGCTATCGTCGTGGGCGTGGGTTCAGGCGGGACGCTGGGCGGTCTGCAGGCCTGGTTCGCCGAGCACTCTCCGCAGACGGAGTTTGTGCTGGCAGACCCGGCAGGATCCGTTCTGGCAGACCAGGTAGAAACCGGGAAATATCACGATGCCGGCTCCTGGCTGGTTGAGGGGATTGGCGAAGACTTTATTCCGCCACTGGCCCACATTGAAGGCGTGAATCGCGCCTGGCGCATCACCGACCGGGAAGCCTTCACAACCGCGCGTAAACTGCTAAAAACGGAAGGCATTCTGGCGGGCTCCTCCAGCGGCACACTGCTGGCGGCGGCGCTGAAATATTGCCAGGCGCAGACCACGCCAAAACGCGTGGTGACCTTCGCCTGCGACAGCGGCAATAAATATCTCTCGAAGATGTTCAACGATGACTGGATGCGTCAGCAAGGCCTGATCACGCGCCCGCAGGCCGGCGATCTCTCCGACTACATCGCCCTGCGCCACGATGAAGGTGCTACCGTCACCGCCGCCCCGGACGACACGCTTGCCACCGTACTGGCACGCATGCGTCTGTATGACATCTCCCAGTTGCCGGTACTGGAGAACGGCAAGGTCGTCGGCATTATCGACGAATGGGATCTCCTGCGGAATATCGGCGGCGATGGCGATCGCTTTGCGCTTCCCGTAACTGAAGCCATGACCCGTCAGGTGGAGTTCCTCGATAAACACGCTCCAGAGAGCGACCTGAATGCCATTTTCGACCGCGGTCTGGTGGCCGTGATCAATGATAACGACCGTTTTCTCGGTCTGATTACGCGCAGCGACGTTCTGACCGCCTGGCGCAACCGCCTTCAGCAATAAAGGAATAAAAGATGAAAAACCTGGCAACCCTGAGCGTACACAGCGGCGAGTTTAACGATCAACATGGCGCAGTTATGCCACCGATTTACGCCACATCGACGTTTGCGCAACCGTCTCCCGGGGAACATACCGGCTATGAATATTCCCGGAGCGGTAACCCAACCCGCCATGCGCTGGAAACCACCATCGCCGATCTGGAAGGTGGTACGCGCGGCTACGCGTTTGCATCCGGTCTGGCGGCCATCTCCACGGTGCTCGAACTGCTGGATAAAGACAGCCATATTGTCGCCATTGATGACGTTTACGGTGGGACCTACCGCCTGATTGAAAATGTGCGCAAGCGCAGTACCGGGTTGCAGGTCAGTTGGGTTAAACCTGATGACTTAGCCGGGCTTGATGCCGCCATTCGCCCGGATACACGTATGATCTGGGTCGAAACGCCAACCAACCCACTGCTTAAGCTGGCGGACCTGGCGGCCATTGCAGCTATCGCCCGTCGTCATAACGTCATCAGCGTGGCGGATAACACCTTCGCGTCGCCGGTGATCCACCGTCCGCTGGAATCGGGTTTCGATATTGTGGTGCACTCCGCCACCAAATACCTTAACGGCCACTCTGATGTCGTCGCCGGACTGGCGGTGGTAGGAGATAACCAGGCGCTGGCGGACAAACTTGGCTACCTGCAAAACGCGGTCGGTGGCGTACTGGATCCGTTCAGCAGTTTCCTGACGCTGCGCGGTATTCGCACGCTAGCTTTGAGGGTAGAAAAGCACAGCACCAACGCGCTGGCGATTGCGCAATGGCTGGAGCAACATCCGCAGGTTGAAAAAGTGTTCTATCCTGGTCTGGAATCGCACCCACAATATTCGCTTGCCCGCACGCAGATGGCGCTGCCCGGCGGAATGATTTCTGTTGTGGTAAAAGGCGATGCGCAACGTGCAGCAGAAGTAATTCGCAACCTGAAGTTATTCACCCTTGCGGAAAGCCTTGGCGGCGTTGAGAGCCTTGTGAGCCAGCCTTACAGCATGACGCACGCCTCTATTCCGCTGGAGCAACGCCTGGCAAATGGCATTGTGCCACAGCTGATCCGTCTGTCAGTGGGAATTGAAGATCCAAAAGACCTGATTGCCGACCTCAGCCAGGCGCTGCAAAAATAAGCAAAATGCGGCAGGTTAATCCCCTGCCGCCATAAGTTGTCATTATGGCTTAACGCCTTGATAACAATATTATGTGAAACTGCACAGATTATTTCTGAAACACCGTTTCCATTTTCCTTTTAGCTAAAAATCAGCGTATAATGCGCGCCTAATCCCTGGTGAATGGTTTCAGCGCTTGGAATACAAAAAACAACGTACAACTTCTCCTCTCCTTCGTTGGGCTGTCACTCAGGCACACTTTCTTCTGCACGCTCATTTGATGTCTCCTATCCTTAGTGCGTGTCATATACTCTTTTGCAACACAGGTTTGACTCCGCGGCGGTGCGCCCCCGGAGCGAGATTTCCATATCCTTCCCAACTTAAAGACTAAGACTGTCATGAAAAAGACGAAAATTGTTTGTACTATCGGCCCGAAAACCGAATCTGAAGAGATGCTGAGCAAAATGCTGGATGCCGGCATGAACGTGATGCGTCTGAACTTCTCCCATGGTGACTACGCAGAACACGGACAGCGTATCCAGAACTTGCGCAACGTGATGAGCAAGACCGGTAAAAAAGCCGCGATCCTGCTGGATACCAAAGGTCCTGAAATCCGCACCATCAAACTGGAAGGCGGTAACGATGTCTCTCTGAAAGCGGGCCAGACTTTCACCTTCACTACTGATAAATCCGTTGTCGGCAACAGCGAAATCGTTGCTGTGACCTATGAAGGCTTCACCAGCGACCTGTCCGTCGGTAACACCGTACTGGTAGACGATGGTCTGATCGGTATGGAAGTCACTGCTATCGAAGGTAACAAAGTTATCTGTAAAGTGCTGAACAACGGCGACCTGGGTGAAAACAAAGGCGTTAACCTGCCAGGCGTTTCCATCGCGCTGCCAGCACTGGCTGAAAAAGACAAACAAGACCTGATCTTCGGTTGCGAACAAGGCGTTGACTTCGTTGCTGCCTCTTTCATCCGCAAACGTTCCGACGTGGTTGAAATCCGTGAGCACCTGAAAGCACACGGCGGCGAGAAGATCCAGATCATCTCCAAAATTGAAAACCAGGAAGGCCTGAACAACTTCGACGAAATCCTCGAAGCCTCTGACGGCATCATGGTTGCACGTGGCGACCTGGGCGTTGAAATCCCGGTTGAAGAAGTAATCTTCGCGCAGAAGATGATGATCGAGAAATGTGTTCGCGCGCGTAAAGTGGTTATCACTGCAACGCAGATGCTGGACTCCATGATCAAAAACCCACGCCCAACCCGCGCAGAAGCAGGCGACGTGGCAAACGCCATCCTCGACGGTACTGATGCGGTTATGCTGTCTGGCGAATCCGCGAAAGGTAAATATCCGCTGGAAGCAGTGTCCATCATGGCCACCATCTGCGAACGTACCGACCGTGTGATGAAAAGCCGTCTGGATTACAACAACGACAGCCGTAAACTGCGCATCACTGAAGCGGTGTGCCGTGGTGCAGTTGAAACTGCAGAGAAACTGGAAGCGCCACTGATCGTGGTTGCCACCCAGGGCGGTAAATCTGCTCGCGCTGTGCGTAAATACTTCCCGGATGCGACCATCCTGGCACTGACCACCAACGAAACCACTGCTCGTCAGCTGGTACTGAGCAAAGGTGTTGTGCCTCACCTGGTGAAAGAAATTGCCTCTACCGATGATTTCTATCGTCTGGGTAAAGAAGTGGCTCTGGAACTGGTTGATCGTGGTCTGGCGCAGAAAGGTGACGTTGTGGTCATGGTTTCTGGTGCACTGGTACCAAGCGGAACCACCAATACAGCATCTGTTCACGTGCTGTAATAATTCCCGAACGAATTAATTTTGATAAAAAGCGCCCGCCGGGCGCTTTTTTTATTCCTGGCATTAGCCAAAGTCATTCAAAATGCAAATCGGGTTTTTCTATTTAATTGCGAATTATCTAAGATGAATCCGATGATAAATGCCTTTTTTTACATAGATTTTTGCCCGAAAAGGGCTGATTCGATGCTTCTTTGAGCGAACGATCAAAAATAGGGGTATTCCCATCAAAAAAATATTCTCAACCCAAAAAACTTTGTGTAATACTTGTAACGCTACATGGAGATTAACTCAATCTAGAGGGTATTAATAATGAATCGTACTAAACTGGTACTGGGCGCGGTAATCCTGGGTTCTACTCTGCTGGCTGGTTGCTCCAGCAACGCTAAAATCGATCAGCTGTCTTCTGACGTTCAGACTCTGAACGCTAAAGTTGACCAGCTGAGCAACGACGTGAACGCAATGCGTTCCGACGTTCAGGCTGCTAAAGACGACGCAGCTCGCGCTAACCAGCGTCTGGACAACCAGGCTACTAAATACCGTAAGTAATAGTACCTGTTAATAAAATGGCGCACATTGTGCGCCATTTTTTTTGCCTGCATCAAACAGCTACTGCGTCACCTTCTCCCCTTCATCTTCCGCTACTGCAGCAGACGCCTGACTGTTCTGCACCGACAACACGTTATTACTGGCTGATGGCGCGCTACCCGACGATACAACAACCGGGATCCCGGCACGGCGTGATAGGGCCTTATTGATAAGCGCTTTATCACTTCCCGCCTGAGAAACAAACGTCGCAAAGTCTGCGGAATGCGTGATTGGCGATACCTGCGGATTTTCGCCCTCAACCTGCGCCAGCGGACGGTGGACTTCAATATAGCGTTTACCATCGGGCTCGACGGAAAACTTCACGGGCTCATTGATAATCTGTACCCGCGTGCCAACTCGCACCTGTTCGAACAGAGCTTTAATGTCCGGGGCGTTCATCCGCATGCAGCCAGAGCTGACCCTCAGGCCGACGCTGTCCGGCGCGCTGGTGCCGTGGATCAAGTATTCCCCATTACCCACGCCTAAACGCAGTGCAAAGCGTCCTAGCGGGTTATTTGGTCCGGCGGGTACAACCGGAGGCAATTTAATCCCCTGCTCCAGAGAGCGTGCTCTGATGCCCGGTGTTGGTGTCCAGGTGGGATTAGGGATTTTCTGGCTCACACGCGTAGTCGTGACCGGTGTTTCCAGCCCCAGTTGTCCGATGCCGAGTGGAAAGACCTGAACCCTGTTTTCACCCGGTGGGAAGTAGTAGAGACGAAGTTCAGCAAGGTTAACCACAATACCCTCACGCGGCGTATCCGGGAGTAGCATCTGCGACGGGATAGTAATAACCGTTCCCGGAGCAGGGTTCACCGGCGCAATGGTATTATTTGCTTCAAGGATGACCTGGGCTGCAGTGTTAAACCGGCGGGCAATGGTCTGCAGTTTATTATCCCCTTCCTGTATCGTGTAAGTTTGATTTTGCCCAATCAGACGACTGCCTGCGGGCGGCAACGGGTAATCCATCGCACGAGCCGAATGAAGAGCACCGAGCGAACCAAGAAGTAATAGAGTTATTAGAGACGCGCGCTTCATGCTGAGATTCCTTATTCACTGACAGAACGCCAGAAAGCTGAAAAACCAGCGAGGCGGGAACCACCTCGCGAAACAGAATGAATGCTGTTTTGTAAGTCTAGCTAAGGATTGCAGCTTTAGCGCGAATGGCGCGAATCATCGCTTCGAGTCCCTGGGAACGGGAGGGGGTGAGGTGTTGAGTCAGGGCCATTTTTTCAAACCATGGGCGGACATCAAACGCAACAATGTCCTGCGCCGACATCTGGTGATAAAGAATAAACACCACGGCGATAAGCCCTTTCACAATTGCCGCATCACTGTCGCCGTGCAACTGGATTGTGCCGTCGCGAGATTGCTCCATCACAATCCATACCTGGCTCTGGCAACCCTGAATAGTATTCTCCGGGTTATGCGCCTCTTCACTGAGCGGGGGTAAACGCTGTCCCAGCTCAATAATATAGAGATACTTCTCTTCCCAGTTCGCGCAACGCCCGAAGTTACGCAGCAATTTATCTTTGTCCGGCAACTCTGCCATATTTCGCCTCTCCGTTAGCCCAGTAACTGGTGAATACGTTTTAACCCTGCCACCAGTCTGTCGACCTCTTCCATTGTGTTGTACATCACCAGCGAAGCGCGACACATTGCCGGCACCTGGTAAAACGCCATCAGCGGCATGGCGCAGTGGTGTCCTGTACGGACCGCCACGCCGTAATTATCAAGGAAACTGCCCACATCATAGGCGTGGTGTTTCCCGAGATTAAACGCGATCACCCCTTGCCGGTCAGCAGGGCCGTACAGGGTCAGACCTGGCACGCTGGCAAGTTCCGCAAGCGCGTAATGCATCAGCAACTGCTCATACTCCTGAATGGCATCAAGACCCATCGCCGAGACATAAGAAACCGCTGCCCCCAACCCGATAATCCCGCCAGTGTTAGGTGTCCCCGCCTCAAAACGCCACGGCGCGCGGGCGTAAGTAGTCCCTTCCGACAGACTGACGGTGGCGATCATCGACCCGCCCCCTTCCCACGGCGGCATCGCCTGCAGGATGTCCTCTTTAACATACAACACGCCAATCCCCGTCGGGCCGTACAGCTTATGCCCGGAGAAGACGTAGAAATCACAGTCCAGCGCCTGAACATCAACCGCGTGGTGCATTACCGCCTGAGCACCGTCAATCAGCACCTTCGCGCCGGCCTGATGGGCTTTCTCGACAATCTCTGCGACCGGGTTTTCCGTACCCAGCACGTTGGAGACCTGAGTTACCGCCACCAGCCGGGTTTTATCGTCGAGCAGTGCGTCAAACTGCTCAAGCTGCAGCGTCCCGTCTTCATTCAACGGAATGACCCGCAATTGCGCACCTACACGCTCACAGAGCATCTGCCACGGTACAATATTAGCGTGGTGCTCCATCTGGGTGATGATGATGTTGTCACCTGCGTGAACCTGCGCGTTGCCCCAGCTGTTGGCGACAAGGTTGATCCCCTCCGTGGTACCCCGCACAAACACCAGCTCTTCCGGCGACCGTGCATTGAGAAAGGCGGCTATTTGCGTACGGACATTCTCCATGCGTTGAGTTGCTTCCGCACTCAGCGTATGGATCCCCCGATGCACGGCGGCGTAGCCGTGACGGTAGAACTCGGCTTCCGCATCCACCACCTGATTCGGCTTCTGCGCGCTGGCCGCACTGTCCAGGTAGGCCAGAGGAAGACCGTTCACTTCACGGGTCAGAACCGGAAAATCTGCCCGCACTTTCTCTACGGGAAAACTCATACTTCGCCTCCAGGCAGACGCTGACCAATACGGCCCAGCACCTGCTGTTTTAACAGGCCATCGTGCAACGCTTCCGTCAGTTCGGCGGCAAACGCATAGATAATCATTTTCTGCGCCGCCTGCTGGTCGATGCCGCGGGAACGCAGGTAGAACATCTGCTCATCATCAATCCGCCCAACTGTCGCACCATGGCTGCATTTCACGTCGTCGGCATAGATCTCCAGTTGCGGCTTGGTATCCACTTCCGCCAGTCGTCCCAGCAGCAGATTGTTGTTAGTCATCTGCCCGTCAGTTTTAATCGCGTGTTGTGCCACATTAATCAGGCCATTAAACACCGCACGTCCTTTGTCGCTGACAATGGTTTTGTGCAACTGGCGGCTGTTGCAGTAGCCTTTGTTGTGTTCAAGCCAGGTGCGCGTGTCGCACACTTCCGATTTGACCGGCATCGCCAGGCTGTTGATGCGCAGCGTGGTGTTTTCACCGTTAAGCTGTGTGCTGGTGTTATGGCGCAGCACGGCGCCCCCGAGCAGAAAACTGTGGCTGTAGGCTGCGGCATCCTGACCGAGTAAAATATCGTTATGGGCGAAGTGGTGACTCTGCGCATTCTCAAACGCCAGCTTGATATGGTGAAGCTGGGCATTGGCGGCAACGTTCATCGTCAGACGTGATCCGGTAAAGTGTCGGGTATCGTTGAGGCTGACGTAGTGCTCAATCACCGTAGCTTCCGCCCCCTCAGCCAGTTCAAGATGATGGCGGTAGTGAGCCGTGTTGATCTCATCACCGTCCAGCCCCTGGGTGATATGCATCAGCAACAGCGGTTTGGCCGGACGCTGGTTACGCTTCACATGAATATGCGTCACAGACTGCGCCAGACTTTCGGTGAGATGCAGAAACACTTCCGGCTGAACTGCTGTCGCCAGGCTCTGGCGATCGTCGTTAATCTCGATGCCGAACCCGCTCTCCTGCGTGTCATCACTCAGTTCCGGACGGAACTGACCATCGACAAACACCAGACGCACGGCATCCACGCTTAGTGCCAGCGCATCGCGCTGCACCGGAGTGATATCCGCCAGACGAGTGACAAACTCACCGTTCATCAGGCCATCAAGCGGGGTGTATTTCCAGTTCTCATGCTTGCGAGAAGGCAGACCGAGACGCAGCATCTGCTGTAAATGCTGCTGCGCCTGCTCAGAGCGTGTCTCTCCCTGGGCTTCAAACAGCCTGTGCCACTGCTGGAGTGCATTACTGCTGTTCGGTAAGCCAGCCATAACCCTGCTCCTCCAGTTGTTTAACCAGCGTAAAATCACCCGATTTCACAATGCGCCCCTGGTAAAGCACGTGGACGTAGTCCGGCTTGATGTAGTCGAGAATACGCTGATAGTGGGTGACGATAATGAACGAACGCTTACCATCGCGCAGGGAGTTAACGCCGTCAGCGACAATCTTCAGGGCGTCAATATCCAGACCGGAGTCAGTCTCATCCAGAATGCACAGCTCAGGCTCCAGAACCGCCATCTGCAGGATGTCATTGCGCTTTTTCTCCCCCCCAGAGAAACCAACGTTAACCGAGCGGGTGAGCAGATCTTCCGGCATTTTCAGCAGCTTGATCTTCTCTTCCATCAGGTCCTGGAAATCAAAGCGATCCAGCGCCTCCAGACCGCGATACTTGCGCACCGCATTCAGCGCCGTCTGCAGGAAGAACTGATTACTGACGCCAGGGATTTCTACCGGGTACTGGAAGGCCATAAAGATGCCCTCTCCTGCACGATCTTCCGGGGACATTTCCAGCAGATCTTTGCCGTTAAATTCGACCGATCCATTGGTCACCTCGTAATCTTCGCGTCCGGCCAGCGTCGCTGAAAGCGTACTTTTCCCGGAACCATTTGGCCCCATGATGGCGTGAACTTCACCCGGTTTGACGTCAAAATTGAGGCCACGCAGGATCGCTTTATCTTCCACGCTAACCTGTAAATCTTTAATACGTAACATGTGCTTTCCTTAACCGACGCTGTGTTCAAGACTAATGGCGAGGAGTTTCTGAGCTTCAACGGCAAATTCCAGAGGCAGTTCAGAGAACACGTCCTTACAGAAGCCGTTCACAATCATCGAAATAGCATCCTCTTCGCTGATCCCGCGTTGCAGGCAGTAGAAGAGCTGATCTTCCCCAATACGCGACGTCGTCGCCTCGTGCTCAAGCTGGGCGGTATTGTTACGGCACTCAACGTACGGGAAGGTATGCGCGCCGCAGTCCGCGCCAATCAACATCGAGTCACACTGGGTAAAGTTGCGCGCATTGGTGGCCGTCGGCATGATTTTCACCAGGCCACGATAGCTGTTCTGGCTGTGTCCGGCGGAGATGCCTTTCGAGATGATGGTCGACCGGGTATTTTTCCCGATGTGGATCATCTTGGTCCCGGTATCGGCCTGCTGATGGCCACTGGTCAGCGCCACCGAGTAAAACTCACCGATGGAGTTATCCCCACGCAAAATGCAGCTCGGGTATTTCCAGGTGATAGCCGAGCCCGTTTCTGACTGGGTCCACGACATCTTGCTGTTTTCACCTTCGCACAGCGCACGCTTGGTCACGAAGTTCAGGATGCCACCGGTATTGCCGTCGCCCGGGAACCAGTTTTGCACCGTCGAGTATTTCACCTCGGCATCTTTATGGATGATGACCTCCACTACCGCCGCGTGTAGCTGGTAGCTGTCTCGCACAGGGGCGGAACACCCTTCAATGTAGCTGACGTAGCTGCCCTCATCGGCTACCAGAATGGTCCGCTCAAACTGGCCAGTTTTTTCGGCGTTGATGCGGAAATAAGTCGAGAGTTCCATCGGACAGCGCACACCTTTCGGCACATAGATAAAGGTGCCATCAGAGGCGACCGCCGCGTTGAGCGCCGCAAAGAAGTTGTCGTTAGAGGGCACCACAGTGCCAATGTACTTTTTCACCAGATCCGGGTGCTCGTGAATGGCTTCACCGAAGGAGCAGAAAATGATCCCCTGCTCTGCCAGCTTTTCACGGTAGGTGGTTGCCACTGAGACGGAGTCAAAAATGGCGTCCACCGCCACCTCTTTCCCCTCACGTACGGGCACGCCCAGTTGGTTGAAGGCTTCTTCCACCTCTTTGCTGAGGAAGCTGTTTTCAGCGCCAGTCTGCTGTACGGCACCAGGCTGGGAGGCACAGGTATCATCGCAACTGCCGCAGGAGGGTGCGGAGTAGTAGCTGTAGTCCTGATAATTCAGCTTGTCATAATGCGCTTTCAGCCAGTGCGGCTCTTCCATCTCCAGCCACGCGCGGTATGCGCTCAGGCGAAACTCCAGCATCCACTCGGGTTCATTACGTTTGGCCGAAATCGCCCGAACGACATCTTCGTTGATGCCTTTCGCCAGTTCATCGGTCTGCAACTGGGTAAAGAACCCCTCTTTATAGTTGAGGTGTCCCCCGCTCCAGGTATTTACTTCACTCGTTGCTTCAGTATTACGAGACATAGTTCCGCCTATACCCCAAAGCTTTCGCCGCAGCCGCATTCGTTCTGGGCTTTCGGGTTGTGAAATTTGAATAACTGATTTAAACCTTCCCGTACGTAGTCCACTTCTGTACCGTCGATAAACGGCATGGCTTGCAGGGCAACGTACAGTTTTGCGCCGTCGGTTTCGAAGACCAGATCATCTTTCTCGGGTTCTGTGACAGTGTCGAGCACGTATCCGAAGCCCGCGCAGCCAGTCTGTTTGACACCCAAACGCACACCGAGGATCTCAGGTTTTTTCGCGACCAGCTCGTGAATATGTGCCGCCGCCGCTGGCGTGAGCGTTAAACCGCGCCAGGTAAAATCGGCAGGATTGAAGGTTTCTGAATGCAGTTCCATAGGTCCACCTCATCTGATTAGCCATCAGGGCATAACACCATGTTAGTGATAACGATTATCACTTCAACCCTCTGACAGCAGGGGCATTCGGCTAAACCGCCCTTTTTGGCTACTTTTATTAAGCATAGACCCTGTCAGGGGATGCGTGGGGGATGGATTTAATTGTTCAATGCTTTGATAAATAATGGATTATTCGTGCAGAAAAACAGGGCAGAGAGGAAATGTAAAATATGCATCGGAAATGCCTATTTTTAAGATAGACGATGCCCGGAAAGCGACACCGATAAAAAAAGGCCTTCAGGGCCTCTGATTATCCGTGATGAAATGTGACAGAGAAACCCTGTTCCCGCCAGTGATCGAGTTGTTCCTGCTGACGAGGTGTTGGCGATTTCCCCGTCCAGACGAAGATTTTTTGCCCCGGGAAAAGCTCCGGACGTGGTGAGTCAATAGGTTCCGCCAGCACATCAATATGCCAGCCTTTCTGCGTTAAGCGTGCGGCCTCAAGCCACAGATGGGTACGGTCGTCGCATTCCCAACCAATAAGCAACGCGTCTTTGCCCGCTTTCTTACGCGACTCTGTCAGGCTTGCAATCGCGAATTCAATCAGAACACCGTCAAGCAGGCTCGCCATATGACGCACTGTATTCTGGTCCTGATTCATCCGCTGGCGGACGGGAGAGATAATATTATCAATGAGCGCATCCAGCGCGTGATCGCGGCGGAATTCACCTATTTTGGCACGCAGTTTTGCCGGACTGGCGTAACGCAAAACGGTCATCATCTCTTCCTGGAATGAAACCCAGTTACCTGGAGTCAACACGTCCTTATTTTCCAGTAAGGCTTTTACTTTTCCGACCGAGACGCCGCTTTTCATCAGGCGCTTGATCTCTTCAATACGCAGGATATCTTCATCGTCAAACTGACGATGACCCCCTTCGCTGCGCTGCGGCTTCAACAATCCATAACGGCGCTGCCAGGCACGCAGCGTAACGGGGTTGATACCGCATAGTTCGGCCACTTCGCCGATACTGTAATAGGCCATTAACTCCCTCACGCACAGTACTTCCATACCCAACTACACCAACCTTATCAGATTGTACAAACCATTTGTATAACTAAGACCTCGTTTTAAGCAGGTGATTGCGTTACAAGCCATTTACCTGTTAATACATTGTTGTATAAATTTTATCGTTCGTACAGTCACGTCAATCGAACTGTGTACAACTTTTTCAGAACTCGGACTTTTTCTCTGGCCACGCAATAGCCGGAATTCCGCCATGCCGGGGGCTGGCAAAAAGGTGTCCCTGAAACTGAGAAATTCCCGCAGATTCCAGCCACATCCACTCTTCCGCCTTCTCCACGCCGACCGCGCAGAACTGAATTTCAAGGGAGGTACAGCACTTGATAATCGCCTGAATAATAGCCTGTCGGGGACCGCTTTTGTGAACGTTCGCGACCAGATCGCGATTAATCTTAATTCTGTCCGGCTGGAACTGTGCCAGTAACTGTAACCCTGCAAAACCGGCACCAAAGTGATCGATCGTTACACTGATACCCGCACTTTTTAACTGTCTGACCGAATGGGTAAATTCCTCAAAACGGGAAATGGCTTCGCTCTCCGTAAACTCCACCACAATTTGCTCGGGCACAAAGCCATTTGCATCAATCGTGGTGAGCAGGAAGTCCACGGCATTCGGAACATTAACCAGCGTCATAGGTAGCAGGTTGAGGGATAATGTCTGATCCTGTAGCCCCAGCGCACTGGCCATTGAGAGCGCAACTTGCTTGCTGTGCAAATCAGATGCGTACACGTCGTCACGTGGGCGATTGGCGAAGTACACACCCGGTGAATCCCCGGAAGGCGTGCGGAGAAGCGCCTCCCAGGAGACGACCTGCTGCATGAACGGATCCACGATGGGTTGAAATGCAAAGCTGCAGTCCGCCCCTTTTGCCACCACCTCAGGTTGTGCGGATAACGGTGTTTCTTCGGGGATAAAATCCCATGAATCCGCAGGAGGCAATTCAAAATAGTTGGCTTTCTCCGTAGCCTCGACAAAGGTGCGGAAAAATTGCAGGGGACGGTCATTGTATGTCAACTGATAACGTGTAGTGCCTTTGTTGAGCACCTGCTGAAGTACCTCTTCCCTGTCGAACTGGCGCAAATCAAACAGCTCCATGCCCACGTTACCAAAACGTCGGGTCGGCCCGTGATCACGCATCAACTCCACCACGTTATGGTGGCGTGCGTCCTTACAGATCTGCTCATAGATTGACGAAACGTGTTCCACTGGCCCTTCGAGCAATTGAAAAAAATGTGTGCCGTTAAACAGCAAGATCCCCGTGACATTGGATTGCCGATTTTTACTATTTGCAGCAGCGACCATTTTTTCCAGCGCTTTCACTGGAACGTCCTCGCAGATATGACTGCGGTAAATGATGGTTGTAAGCATGCTATTCCTGGGGGGGGTTAGGGTTATGACCACAAAAACATGTGGATAAGGATCTGTTATAGCACATTAATTGCCTGACAAATAATTTACATCTCAATCATTTACGCCATTTAATGACTCCATTTTCTGCTCTGTACAACTTAACCGTGCAGCTCTGATTTGTACAATATATCCTGTAAAGATACCGTTTCACAATACACTCATAACATACTGAATCTAAATAATTTAATAAATAACATTACAAATAACTTCTAAATCTGTACATTTTTTATGTACAGATTTAGAAATTGTGTATACCTTAAATGTAACGTTACTGATTACGAATTTTTACAGGAGTGAAACATGCAACAGAACGGTTATGTCGCAGATTCGGCAGCAGCGATTGCACAGTACTTCGAAAAAGCCGCACTTCCTACTCAGCAGGAGACATTGGGCCAGGTCGTGGTTGAAATTCTTAGCGACGGGCGAAACCTCAATCGTAAATCGCTCTGTACCAAACTGTTAAGCCGCCTCGAAAGGGCCGATGGCCCGGAAGAGGAACAACATTATCACATGCTGCTTGGTCTGCTCTTCGAGCGGTAATGCCATGAACAGCAGTGACGCAGATCGTCTGATAGACCAGCTTATCGGTGAAGCCGTTCTTTCTCTTCTGAAAGAGCGAGGGCCAGTGACGACCGAAGGTTTGCT
Organism: Pantoea sp. LS15; assembly: GCF_012241585.1. Taxonomy (NCBI): domain Bacteria; kingdom Pseudomonadati; phylum Pseudomonadota; class Gammaproteobacteria; order Enterobacterales; family Erwiniaceae; genus Pantoea; species Pantoea sp. LS15. The sequence continues at coordinate 51,187 of NZ_JAAVXA010000012.1, read as the reverse complement.
ACAGCGTCTGCGAGTGATGGAAGTGCATGAACAGGATCCCTGGCGGCGGGAGACACTCGCGGAGCTTATTGCTGAGATCAGCTCAAACAGCAACGCCTTTATACGTCGCAGAACCGCGCAAGGACGGACGAACAGAGAGGGATCTCTCAACGAGAACAGAAACAATGTTGTGCCGTTATTTGGAAATGGAAAACCATCCGATCCCCAAAAAATACATTGACTGTCATTCAACAGCTACGGTGAGAACAAATGAGACAAAATATTCAGCTTCAACCCGAATACCATTCTGCTTTTCTGGAAAGTGCGCTGTCGGAATATTTCCGTCACGCAGGCGATCGTTTTGCTGAAGAGTCCGCTGTTTTTTCTACTGCAGTACGCTGTGTTCTGGCCTCCGAAGGGCATCTGTCCAATAAAGCGATCATTCTCTGGCTTATTCAGACGCTGGAAGCGACCAGCGACGTCGTTCAGGCAGATGTCATTCGTAAGACTCTGGAGATCGTAGTGGGTTACACGATGGACGATCTTTAATCACTCTCCCCTCAACGACGACTAACGTGTCATCGTCAAAACTGACGACAGGTCTGACGATGACACGTTCCTTCTATGAATAACTCCCTGTAAAACAAGCATAGTAAACCTGGCATAGTTCCTGCTAATCACTGTTTACGGGGCTGGGTTTCCCAGTCAACTTTGCTTCATTTCTTAACAGGTCTGTTATTGATGAAAAAGATCGCCAGCGTCTGCCCCTACTGCGGTGCAGGCTGTAAATTAAACCTTGTCGTTGAAAATAACCGTATTATCCGTGCCGAAGCGGCAGAGGGCGTCACTAACCAGGGCACCCTGTGTCTGAAAGGATTTTACGGCTGGGATTTCCTCAACGACACCCGTCTCCTCACCCCACGTCTGACCCAACCGATGATCCGTTACCACAAAGGAGAGGGATTTACTCCCGTCACCTGGGAAGAGGCAATCCGCTATACAGCCCACAAACTCAGTAGCATTAAAGAACAGTACGGCCCCCGGTCGATCATGACCACCGGCTCCTCTCGTGGTACCGGGAATGAAACCAACTATGTGATGCAGAAATTTGCCCGTGCGGTGCTGAACACCAACAACGTCGACTGTTGCGCACGCGTCTGTCACGGCCCTTCCGTTGCTGGCTTACAGGAAACGTTGGGCAATGGTGCGATGAGTAACTCCATCAACGACATCGAAAATTCAAAATGTCTGCTGGTTTTTGGCTATAACTGCGCAGACTCTCATCCTATCGTCGCCAGACGTGTGCTGAAGGCCCGGGAAAACGGCGCGAAAATCATCGTCTGCGATCCACGTCGCATTGAAACCGCGCGCATTGCCGACCAGCATCTGCAACTGAAAAACGGCAGTAATATGGCGCTGGTTAACGCCTTTGGTTATGTGCTGCTGGAAGAGGAACTCTACGACAAAAACTACGTTGCGCGTTTTACAGAAGGGCTTGAGGCCTATCGTCAGACGGTAAAAGACTATGCGCCAGAGAATGTCGAACAGCTCACCGGCATTCCCGCCCGCGATGTTCGCCAGGCAATGCGTACTTTTGCGGCGGCACCTTCAGCCACCGTGATGTGGGGTATGGGTGTGACGCAGTTTGGTCAGGCAGTCGATGTGGTCAAAGGGCTTTCCAGCCTGGCACTGCTGACCGGCAACCTTGGACGACCTGCCGTTGGCGTTGGCCCCGTACGCGGGCAAAACAACGTACAGGGTGCCTGCGATATGGGGGTTCTGCCAAATATGTTCCCGGGTTACCAGGACGTCACGGACCCGGCAATCAGGCAGAAGTTCGCTGATGCGTGGGGGATTGACGTCAATAAAATGGACGATCGTGTCGGAACACGCATAACTGAAGTGCCACACCTTGCACTGGAAGGTAAGGTCAAAGCCTATTACATCATGGGAGAAGATCCGCTTCAGACCGAGGCCGATCTCGGGCTGGTTCGCAGCGGTTTTGAGGCCCTCGACTTTGTAGTGGTGCAGGACATCTTTATGACCAAAACAGCAGAAGTGGCGGATGTTCTTCTGCCCGCCACCTCCTGGGGCGAACACGGCGGCGTCTTTACCTGTGCCGACAGGGGGTTCCAGCGTTTTGGCAAAGCCATCGAGGCCAGCGGTAACGTGAAGCGCGACTGGGAGATCATCAGCCTGCTCGCAAGCGAAATGGGCTACCCGATGCATTACGAATCTAACCAGCAGATCTGGGACGAGATGCGTGAGTTGTGTCCTCTCTTCTTCGGCGTGACGTATGAAAAAATGGGCGAGATGGGCCATGTGCAGTGGCCGTGCCCGACGCTGGATCATCCGGGAACGCCGTATCTGTACAAAGACAATCAGTTCGACACCCCAAGCGGTAAGGGGCAGCTCTTTGCCGCACCGTGGCGCGCGCCGGCGGAAACCCCGGATGCGGATTTCCCGCTGGTGCTCTGTACGGTACGCGAGGTGGGACACTACTCCTGCCGCTCCATGACCGGGAACTGCGCCGCGCTGCAAAGCCTGGCCGACGAGCCAGGCCGGGTGCAAATGAACCCTGCCGATGCAGCTAAACTTGGCATTACAGACGGGCAACTGGTCTGGGTGCGTTCGCGTCGTGGTAAAGTGATTACCCGCACCAACATTAGCGAGCGTATCAACGCCGGGGCGGTCTATATGACCTATCAGTGGTGGATTGGTGCCTGTAACGAACTGACGCAGGATAACCTCGATCCCATCTCCAAAACGCCGGAGACGAAATATTGTGCGGTACAACTGGAAGCCATTGAAGACCAGCGCTGGGCTGAGGACTTTGCGGCTACCGCGTATCAAACAATGAAAATGCGGTTGATTAGCGCAGTGAACGTCTGAGGAAATGCCGGGTGGTTAGCCACCCGGCAATATAATTGTTCATGCTGAACTATTTTCTGCCAGTCTGTGTAGAAGTGATATGAGTTCATAATCATTTCTAATATCGAATTTTTGCATAATCATATATTTATGGGTAAACACTGTCTTCTCGCTAATGTTCAATACCTGTGCAATCTGTGTAAAAGAAAGTCCCTTATATAATTCCATCATAATTCGAATCTGCTGAGACGAGAGTTTTTTATGATGGCAGTCTAAACAAGAGTTTTGATTCCATAAATAACCAGGTTGCATTGTCTTATACCAGGCGATAAAAAGGTTTTCTCTTACCGTAGCAAGCGAGGCTCGTCGTGAGATAAGAATAATACCCGATAAACATGACAGTGTTGTCTTATTGCGAAATTCATCATCAATCAGACCTATCACGATGCTTTTCTTACGTGACCGTAACACTGGAATACAGGTAAACATCTCACCTGCGCACAACGAGAGCACGATAATATCCGCAACACTGACGCTGTCATATGTGAACTGGTTCGTAAACTGAACCTGTTCTCTGAACCCATGCTGAAATAAATCAGCGAGGATGACCTGCAACCCATATTGAAACAGCACATCAGAATCTTTAATAATAATATTCAACATAACTTATTCCGCTGTAAAAATGGGGCGCCTTTGATAATCAACTCTTACATTGTTTTTCAAAATGTCTGACTACTTAATTGTATTGCATAGTCATGATGACGGCGGCATTGATACTTCCAGGCGTCGCGCCGCCTGAAACAGATTTGACCCACGCATTCATAGCTATCGTTGCCGTCCTGTCTGCCGCAATATTTTGCGCCACACTGGAGCCTGTTCCCTTAAGGGTATCGGTTTCTACGTCGCTCATGGCGACAGCAATGTTCGTGGCAGAGCCGCTGTTCATGTAGTAGTCTGCACCCGCAACCGGGTCAGGGTTTCCATTGAACGTAACAGTAACGCGACGAGTCCCCAACGGACAATTGCTGAACAGCAGGCTGAATGAAACCGGATCAGATGTTGACCCCGGCGTTACCATATTTGATGCCTGAATATTGCCAAGGTTAATACCCAGGCTCGAATTTCCACCATTAAAGACACAGGGAGATGCCACAATATTTCCCGTCACACCAATATTAACAACATCGGCGGAAAAAACCTCGCCACTGGCTAAGGCAAGAAAAAGTATTATTTTGTTCAACGTGTTCATTAACTTACCTGCTACTGATAGGTCAAATTAAGTGTGGCGGAGGCATTGGCCGAGCCCGATTCAACATTCGTTAGCGTTTGATAATAACGAGCGGTTAACGGGAGCGTTTCTTGCCCCCCCGCAGATTGCTTCAATAAAAGACGACTATTCATGACCAGTGGCGCGCCGTTATATAACAGCTGTACACCTACACCTTTTGCCGTACCGGTATTCCCCTGTCCCGTTAAGGCCATAACACTGGTATTTGCACTATCCGGATTCTGTATTCCGCTTAGCGAGACATTGATGTTGGCTCCGGCGCTGCAGTTTAGCCCGAGATTTTGTGTATTTTGTGCACCTGCTGGCGTCGTCCCCACACCACCATTGAATGCTGAAGCAGGTACATCACCAATAGCAAATGTCATCTGAGGTGTGTTAATCGTGCATGCAAGCGAATTAATGGTGCCACTGGTAAGCTGAGTCGGCAGTCCGTCGCGGTAAACACCATCACTTCCCTGAATTGTCACCACACCTATCACACCAGGCGCTAAAGCACCTGACGACACAGGGCCGGTAACAACCAACTCAATTCGACCGCCATACCAGTCCACGTATGATGTCTGCGCATTATAAGAAAACGTATTACTCGGGTTTTCAAAATAAGCATTCGAAGAAAACCGAATACCGATGCCGCTGATATTTGTATTGTAAACATGATTTCCGTAGTTACTGAGCGTGGCATTATTATATCGCATGCTAAAACCCAGCATTAATGGGTTCGTGCATCCTGTCAAATAAGAACCTGTTGTTGTCGCTGCACCGGAAAAAATTACCGTTCCGACAGGCGCATCCCGTTGCACATTAATTGTTCCCACCGATAAAGTTGAAAGCTGCGGCACTATTGTTGTACATGTTCCGGCCCAGGAAATGTTCACTCCGGAAAGTAAGCCAAACAGTAAAAAAAGAGTTATCGATCTCATCTAACGTTCCTGTCGACAAAGGGCGCTAACCTCAGTTATGCCGTTGTAAGATTCGTGCTTCGGAAGGCTGAAATCAGCCCGGCAACGCTGACTGGATTGATTCCCCCAGATTGCGATAACCGTCCCCTGCTCGCTCATACCGGTTAAATAGACCTGACCCCGATCCCCCACAATAACACTGCGGTTATCTTCACCAATGAGAGTGACCACTGCACCGAACGGAACATAATGGTCGTTATCCGTTAACGTGATTAACACCCTTCGCCCAATCCGGGAAACATAGCTGGCTTTCACCACCGCGCCGCGTGTTGGTGTTACCGTACGTGTATTAATTTCCAGTTCCACATCATCAGGCATATTTTCCGGATTGAGTGTGAGATCGTTTTTTCGATACACGGCCAGGTTGCTGACCACCGTATATCCCCGATAATCCGTTCGCACGCCAGATTGATTTCGAATATCAACACCGTGCGCACCAGGTGCTTTAATCAGCGCATTGGTTTCCCCCAGGGGTTGAGAAAATGTGATGCCATCGGCGTGCGCGATAATTCCCCCTTGTAACCCGTAATTAAAGCGCTCGCTGCTCTTGTCGTAGCCATAGCCCGCCATCACCTCAGCGTAGGTACCTTTATAGTCTCCGTTCATGTTGCCGGTGTACCCTGTCCCATTTGTTCCGTACCCTTGTTGTACGTTCCAGTTCAGGGCTCGGTTTTCGAGAGCCACGCCATTCATACCGATGTTATGCGTGGTACCGTTATTTCTGCTGGTGTTCAGGTTATAGTTGGCCCACGTCTGCGGCAGAAATTTATCCAGCGGCACGTTGACGTTAAATGCCAATAGCTGGTCCCGGTCATAGGTTTTGCTGCTATCACTTCCGTAGGCCGCTGAACTCGCATTTTTGCTGTACGTCCAGGTTACGCCGTAGCTGATGTTGTGCCAGTAGTTGCTATATCCGATGCTCCAGGAATCCATCGACTTACCAGAATTCCAGTAATTTTCACGTACCGCACTTAAGGTCAGAGAACCCAGACTCCCTCCCAGCGTCTGACTCATGGTCAACTCCATTCGATTACGTCGTCTGTCCTGCAGGGCACTGCTGTCCCCGTAAGAGTCCAGTACTTCCTGCATCCCGTAGTAACCGCGGGTTGAATAGCGGTATCCCGCAATCGAAAAGTTCGTACCGGTATCGACAACATTCTTGCTGTATCGCGCGCGCAAGGACTGCCCCTCTGTTTTTGCCGTTTTATCCGGCGTGGACCAGCCCTGGGTGATATCTGCCGAGAGAGCCCCTAAATCCCCCATGTTTTTACCCATCCCAAAGGCAATCGCCTGATACTGACTCGACGCCTGCAACCCGCCGTAGAGAGTGAGACCATGCGGGAGGCCATAAATAGCGGTGAGTTGCCCGAAAGGGGTTTTCTCGACGCTACTGTTAAAGGAACGATACTGCCCCCCGGTGAGGGCATATTTCAGACGCCCCTCCCGCTGCAGTACTGGCAATGAGGCATACGGTAGCGTGAAATGTTGTTCACTACCGTCGGCCTCTTTGATCGTCACATCGAGATCGCCTGCGCCTCCGGTTGGGTACATATCCGCGATCTCAAAGGTGCCAGGGGCAACGTAGGTCTGGTAGATCTGATAGCCATTCTGGCGCACCACTACCTGCGCATGAGTGCGGGCAATACCACGCACCACAGGTGCATATCCCTTCAGAGAATCTGGCAGCATGTCATCATCCGATGCCAACTGCGCCCCGCGAAAAGGAATACTGTCGAACACGTCAGCTGACGTGGAACTGTCCCCGATAGTGAGTTGCCCTTTCAGCGGAATCACGGCCCGTTGCACATAAGAATAAACGGTGTCCCATTTATTCTGACCTGAGTCATCCCGGGACCAGGTGGTGTAATTTCGAAACCTCCACGGCCCGATGTTGATCCCGGGGCGCAGGTTGGCATATTGGCTATCACTATTAGCCCCCTCACGCCATCTCGCCCATGTGTTTGCTCCACTAAAGCTGTAATTGAGCATGGCGGCATTAATGCCCTCGTCCCACATTTCCGGTGGCACATAACCACGCGCCGGAAGATCAATGGCGGACTGAGGAATACTGATAACCAGGCGCTGTGCACCAAACTGAAAATCCGTACTGGCCTGCGGAATAGCCTGAAGCATGGCACATTCACTTTTTGCTGAGGCAAGCAGAGGGAAAAGTGCCGTTTTCACGCCCCACCGTTTTAATTGTTCTATGCTCAGGCAGGGTTGCAATACATTATTACCACTTTCGGTCTTCACTGTTGCAAAGGTAATATCCCGTGTTTCCATAAACTGATCATCAAGAATAATGTCAACATGGTATGTTCCCGAAGCCTGAGTTCCGGATTCAAAGGCAGATAAATCTGCCTTTCCCATTCCGGGGTTATCCAGCTCAACCAGTTCAGTATTAAACGTTTCATTTGCATAAAGCGCTGACGATGAACCCGTAAATACCATGGTAATAAATATCACCAGGCAGACACAGCGAGCTTCATTATGTTGAACAATCATTGAAAGTAACCAGATTAATTCGGGTATTACCTGTTGTAAAAATTACAAACTGGCCTGATGCAACACACCAGGACTGCCATAGTCATTGATAACTTTAAAGGTGACCGTATTACCACCAGCCCCGTCCGGTAGCTGAAACCGGGTGGAAGCACCGGGTAATACATACGACACATCTTCAAGTTTTCTTCCACCTACGGAAATTTCATTGAAATTGATAATATAGCGCGTTGGATTCCTGACCTGAATTTCATTCCCGGCTCGTTGCCAGGATAATTTATTGGCTTGTTCCTCTGGTGTTGACGCGCGAAGTCCCTCAGGACGATAAATCAATTTTATGCGCGTTTTCACAGCAATTTGTAAAGAGTTCATCTGCTTCGTGGCAGAGGGAATCGCTTTGATATTTAGCCAGAACAAACTCTCCTGTTCCTGAGAGAGCGAACCGGTCATGACAATTCGTTCAATATTTTTCAGTCCGCCATCCAGGCGATAAAGCGGTGGTGTAATGATAAAAGGTGCTTTACCAGAAACTCCTTCAGGTGTATCAATCCAGGATTGTATTAAAAAAGGGGTACTATCAGGATTTTCTATGCTCACTGAAGCTTCTTTCTTCGTACCGTCAAAAATAATACGTGTACCGCCAATAATGACTCCGGCATTAGCTATTGAAAACGTCAGCGGTAACAGTGCCACGATCAACCCGGTTGTTTTGATAATATGCATTTTATATCTCACCACACAAAGGGGCCGGGACAGCCCCATACTGAGTACTGCGAAGGGATTAGTTATAAATCACAGAAAAGTTGGCAACTGAGTTAGCCGGACCCGCGGTTACAGCTGCCGCAGTTGAAATATACTGCGCGTAGAAATTTAACGTGTTATCGGCAGTACTGCTCAGCACATAGTTATAGCTATTGCTGCCGTGCAGTGGCAGATCCGCTTTATCCGCTGTCATCAGGTTGATCGCCACCCCCGTCGCCGCGCCTGCAACCGAGGAGTCAATCGCCAGAAGGCTGGCATTGGTTGCATCTGGTGTGCCATCAAAACGTACTTTGGCGTTAGTGACTGTAACCGGGCAGTTTTTCAAAATAATATTGAACTGTGTCGCCGCAGTTTTTGCCCCCGTGGTTGGAAACTCAGTTTTATAATAATCCCCCAATACCACGACCTGATTCTGTGATGCCACATCAACATCGCAGGCAGAATCCAGAATATTGCCGTTAAAGTTAACAGTACCCGCGGCAGCCAAAGCATGTGTCATTGTAAAAGCTGAACTTACCGCCAACATTGCTGTAATCATTTTATTTTTCATAATACTATACCTGCATCACTTTATTTATTACTGACATTCAGACAACAGCACATAAATTGTGCCCTTCCCTGATTTTTATTCACCGTCGGAAAACGACGGTATATAACATTCACTGTACTGGGTGCTATACATTTCTTAGCCCCTTATGACAAATCAAAATTTATACAACTCTTTTTCAGCAGACAATAAATTTTGAGGTCTATCTGTAGATTCTGATTTAACAAAAAACAAACAAACCACTCAGGCAAATCCTAAAGCACAAATTTTCAGTCTATTTTTAGACCGCGAACATATAACATTTAATTTCATATAGTTATGACGCAACATCTACTGCGTCTATTATTAGACCTCTTAGTCACATTCCCTGAAGTGCTTTTTTTTAAGATAATTCTTTAAGTTAATCAAAAAACCTGCATTAGTTGAGGCGAGGTAAGCAATGAACACACGACTTTCAGCAATAACAAGTGAGGGAAAAAACGCAGTAATAAAATTAAAACCTCTAAGGCATATAGAAAAATTAATCGAAAACATGCTTCCTGATGCAGAAAAAATCATTCTTTCAAAAGGTGAGGTCGTACAATATTATCGCAATGACTCTCGTCAATGCTTCTTGCTGACTCATGGCAGCGTTGCACTGCACCGGCGGGGAGACGGCATTATTTTAAATTCCGAGTCAGCACCTTTCATTCTCGGTGTCAGTAGCCAATTTTCGTCAGAGCACCTCTATGTCAGGGCACTGGAAACCTCTAAAATGGCCAGTGTTTCGCTGGATTGTTTTAACCACGTGGTTGCCCGGCAAAATCTGTGGGAGCACTTTTCTCACCTGCTAATCTATACCGCATCCAGGGTTTATGAACATTGCGCCCAGATCTCGCAGATGTCAGCCTATGACATCATCCGCTTTCAGCTTGTTGAGTTGATGCAAGAACCGGAAGCTGTGCGGCTGAACATCACTGCCGCCGCCTATATAAAAAGTCGAACCTATCTTTCGAGAAGTGGGATCATGCGAATACTGGCAGAACTGCGTACCGGAAAGTACATCACGATGGAAAGAGGCGTGCTGATTGATATTCGCCATTTACCGCGTAAATACTGATCCCAGAAGTGCCAGCGTTCAGGAGTAACGCTATAATCAGAAAGTTGATTCTTTCGGGTTTGGGTTATGTCCACCACAGAAAAACCACATCGTGGTTCTCCTTATGCGCAAGAGCTTATTACGCACTTACAACCCTGGTCTACCATACGTAATACCGGTCGAGGCGAGCACCTGGATCTTATGATCAATGGCCGGGGAATCTGTTATTTGATTCTGGAAGGTACCGTGGCAATTTATCGACGAAGCGACAACTTGATGCTTTCCACGGCAAAAAGTCCGGCGGTTTTTGGTGTGGCTAACCTTAATGACCTTTTTTTTGACGACTACCTGAAAACAGTTAGCCCCTGCACCATTGGCACGTTGTCCACAGAACAGCTCAATACCATTATTCAGGAAAAGGCATTGTGGGGTCTGTTATCCAACCATCTGATGTTTATGTACAGCCGGCTCTATAACACCATCATGACAAAGGGTGCGCCTACAGCGTATGAGATGATTCGCCAGCAGCTTTTTCTGTTGATGAATGAAGACGATACTTATCGCCTGGGAATAACCGCCGAACGCTACATTCGTGATAAAACCCAGCTTTCCCGCAGTGGTGTGATGCGCATTCTTGCCGACCTGAAAACAGGCGGATTTATCGAAATAGAAGAAGGCAGGCTCATTAGAATCAATAAACTCCCCGCCAGATACTGAATTCCGGGTACAAAAAAGGCCGCAATCGCGGCCTTTTCATTTACATACACTCAATGGACGTGAACGCCCAACCGCCAGGCAAAGTAGATCTCTTCTTTCAGTTCATTCGAAGAGAGCGCCAGCAAATCTGTAAATTCCAGCTCAAGCTGTTTCAGCTTTTTCAGATACTGCGCCGGAGACAGGTTGCTCTTATCGCGACGTAAATATTCAATTGCCAGCTGTGTTGGGGTTATTTCAGTATCCATGATGTCCTCGCTTATGTACAAAACCTGACCACTATATCACAACGCAGTGGCTAACTTTTGACCAAAGGCAAAACATCTGAAAACTTTACACAACCGCTGTCGTTAGACGCGACGAGCAGCACAACCGATCCTGCTCATCGACAATATCAATTTGCCACACCTGATGGCGGCTTCCGGCATGCAGCGCGCGGCAAACACCGCGCACACGACCGCTACGCACCGAGCGAATATGGTTAGCATTCACCTCCAGCCCGACGACCTTCTGCTCCCCTTCGGTACAGAGATACCCTGCCACTGAGCCCAGCGTTTCAGCCAGCACGACAGATGCGCCGCCGTGCAATAAACCAAACGGCTGATGAGTACGGTGATCGACAGGCATTGTTGCCTCGATCTCATCGTCGCCAATGCGGGTGAACTGGATGTCCAGCAGCCCCACCATATTCCCCTCGCCCATGGCGTTGAGCGCCTGCAGCGTCACGGCACGTTTCCAGATCATCCAATTATCTCCAGTAAAGCCTGCAATGGGTGGCGTACCCCGTTACCTTCTACTCGTTTCACCTGGCTGCGACAGGAGTAGCCCGTCGCCAGGCAGCGGTTTCGCGGCAAACGCTGCATCGCCTGATGCCAGGACAACTCGTAGATACCGAGCGAGTTCGCGTGATTTTTCACTTCGTGTCCGTAGGTTCCAGCCATACCGCAGCAGCCCACATTGACGCTCTCCAGCTTCGCGCCGAATCGGGCAAAGACAGAGGCCCACTGGGCAGGGGCACCCGGCAGCGCGGTGACTTCCGTGCAGTGACCGAACAGATACCACGGTTCACCGCTGACATCCTGAACAGCCTTATCCTCCAGGGCCATCGGCAGCCACTCGTGCACCAGCATGACGTGGAAATCACCACGTTTATCGCCCAGCGTCTGCTTGTATTCATCGCGATAGCACAGCACCAGCGCCGGATCGACGCCAACCATCGGTATACCCAGTTGCGCCACTCGGTTTAAGAAATCAGAGGTTTTCTGCGCGGTCTTCGCAAAGCGCGTCAGGAAACCTTTAATGTGCTGCGCCTTACCGTTCGGAGAGAACGGCAGAACCACTGGCTGATAACCCAGCTTCTCTGACAAGCGGATGAAATCCGCGACCACTTGCGCATCGTAGTAACTGGTGAATGGATCCTGCACCACCAGCACCACATTCGCTTTTTGCTCAGGGGTTAACGCCTCAAGCTGTTCAAGGGTCATGTTCGCTGAGCGGTGCCCGACAAGCTGCCGTTGCAGCGACGGTACCGACAGCAGCGGCAGATCGACCATTCCGATATGTTTTTCGGAGAGCTTGCGCACCAGTGGTTGATTAATAAAGAAGTTAAAGGTCTTTGGCGCACGCGCCATCAGCGGCGCATAACTTTCAACTGTCGCCACCAGATGGTCACGTACCGGACGCAGGTATCGGGTGTGATAAAGCTGCAGAAAACGCGAACGGAACTCCGGCACATCTATCTTAATCGGGCATTGGGTTGAGCAGGCTTTGCAGGCCAGACAGCCAGACATCGCCTCTTTCACCTCATGGGAGAAATCATACTCGCCCTTGCTGGCATGCCAGCTGTTGCGGGTACGTTCAATCAGCGAACGCAGGCTGGCACGTTTTTCCGGTAGCTCCTGCTCAAGCTTGAGCGGATCAACCCCACGGTCGGCCAGCAGACGCAGCCATTCGCGAACCAGCGTCGCGCGCCCTTTCGGAGAATGGATACGGTTACTGGTGATTTTCATCGACGGACACATCGGGCTTTTCGCATCGAAGTTAAAGCACAGGCCGTTGCCGTTGCACTCCATCGCGCCGCGCCATGAGGAGCGGACCGCGATTGGGATCTGTCGGTCATAGGTGCCGCGTTTAACGGCATCCACCCGCAGCATCGGCGCATCAACACCTTCAGGCGGACAGATTTTCCCCGGATTGAGACGGTTATCCGGGTCAAAAGCCGCTTTAACTTTGCGCAACTCCGCATAGAGTTGCTCGCCGAAAAATGCCGGACTGTACTCAGCGCGGAAGCCTTTACCGTGCTCGCCCCACAGCAGGCCGCCATATTTCGCGGTTAACGCAACGACGTCATCGGAGATCTGTTTCATCAGGATCTCCTGCTGCGGGTCGCACATATCCAGTGCCGGCCGTACATGCAACACCCCGGCATCCACATGGCCAAACATGCCATAGCTCAGCCCATGGCTATCCAGAAGGGCGCGAAACTCAACGATATAATCCGCCAGATGTTCAGGCGGAACACAAGTGTCTTCAGCAAACGGAATGGGTTTAGCCGCCCCTTTCGCGTTGCCAAGTAGCCCCACGGCTTTTTTACGCATCGCGTAGATGCGTTCAATGCCGGCCAGATCATTACAGAGCTGCCAGCCAATTACCCCACCTTCACCCTGCGCTATCAGTTCATCCAGACGCTGACAGAGTGTCGTCACCTGGTTTTCAATAAGCGCCGCATCATCGCCGGCAAATTCAACGATATTAAGGCCAAGCATTTCTTTATCTGGCACATCGGTAATCAGCTCACTGACGGAGTGCCAGACGATATCTTCCCGGGCCAGGTTCAACACTTTGGAGTCGACGGTTTCTACCGACAGCGCTTGTGCTTCAACCATAAAAGGTGCATTACGCAGCGCAGAGTCGAAAGAGTCATATTTGACGTTCACCAGGCGACGTACCTTCGGCAACCGGGTGATATCCAGCCGCGCCTCGGTAATAAACGCCAGCGTACCCTCGGAGCCGGTCAGTATGCGGGTTAAATCAAACTGGGTCAGATCATCGTTAAACACATGACGCAGATCGTACCCGGTCAGGAAGCGGTTCAGTTTGGGGAATTTATCGAGGATCAACTGACGGTTTTCGCGGCAGCGCTCTAGCACGGTACGATAAATGCGCCCGCTTGCGGTATTGTCTTTGCCCAGCGTCTCCGCCAGTGCAACCGGCATAGGCTGGGTATCGAGGATATCGCCACCCAGCAGGACCGCACGTACACCCATGACATGATCGGACGTTTTGCCGTACACCAGCGAGCCCTGACCGGAGGCATCCGTGTTGATCATCCCACCCAGGGTCGCGCGGTTGCTGGTGGATAGCTCAGGGGCAAAAAAGTAGCCGTACGGCTTGAGATACTGATTCAACTGATCTTTGATAACGCCTGCCTCGACCCGCACCCACCCCTCTTCAGGGTTGATCTCAATAATGCGGTTCATATAGCGGGACATATCAACAATGATGCCCTGGTTCAGCGCCTGACCATTGGTTCCGGTGCCACCGCCACGCGGGGTAAAGACCAGTGAAGCAAAACGCTCCTGCGTTGCCAGCCGGGCGATAAGCGCGACATCGGCCGTTGAACGAGGGAAAACAACAGCATCGGGAAGAAGCTGGTAGATACTGTTATCAGTCGCCATCGTCAGCTTGTCGGCATAGTTCGTGGCGGTATCACCTGTAAAACCCTGTTGCTCCAGTGCCTGCAAAAAATTAAGCACCAGCTGAACGACGCCAGGTGCCTGAGAAATCTGTGGGATCATGACTGTCGACCCTAATTAGAGTAATTTGAAATCGTTTGCGTTGTGTCTGGAAAGTTTTATCACATTTTTTTCTTATGTGCTTCGTAGAATTACGGGCAAAATCCGCCTGTCAAAAATCGCCGAAATCACTAATGATTAGAGAGACGCGGTTTTCCGTTCCCGCCAGCCACGCTGGTGTTCATTAAAGGAAGTTTCAAATATGGTCAATCTTCGCCAGCCCAGGGATGTTGCGCAAGTCTTGCTGTCGGTGCTGTTCCTGGCTCTCATGATTATTGCGTGTCTGTGGATTGTTCAACCCTTTATTCTCGGCTTCGCCTGGGCTGCGACCGTTGTCGTTGCCACGTGGCCTTTACTGTTGCGTTTGCAGAAACTGCTGTTTGGCCGCCGCGGGTTAGCCGTGCTGGTTATGACACTCTTGTTGTTCCTGCTGTTTATTATTCCCATTGCTTTACTGGTGAATAGCCTGGTGGATTCCAGTGGTCCGATAATTCGAGCCATTACCAGTGGTGACCTGACGTTACCGGATCTCGCCTGGCTAAACAGTATTCCCGTGGTGGGTGCCAAACTCTATAGCGGCTGGCATAGCCTGCTGGAGATGGGCGGCAGCGCGTTGATGGCGAAAGTGCGTCCTTATATTGGTACCACCACCACCTGGTTTGTGGGACAGGCGGCGCATATCGGTCGCTTTATGATGCACTGTACCCTGATGCTCGTCTTCAGTGCCCTGCTCTACTGGCGTGGTGAGCAAGTTGCTTTGGGTGTTCGTCATTTTGCTACCCGTCTGGCGGGCAAACGGGGTGACGCTGCGGTACTGCTGGCTGCACAGGCAGTGCGCGCTGTTGCGCTTGGCGTTGTGGTAACGGCGCTGGTGCAGGCGATACTGGGTGGTATCGGTCTGGCAATTTCCGGCGTGCCGTACGCTACCGTCTTTACCGTTGTGATGTTGATGACCTGTCTTGCGCAACTGGGACCGTTGCTGGTACTGGTCCCCAGCATCATCTGGCTTTACTGGACAGGTGATACCACGTGGGGAACGGTTCTGCTGGTGTGGAGCTGCGTGGTTGGCACGATGGACAACGTCATTCGTCCAATACTCATCCGCATGGGTGCTGACCTGCCGCTGATCCTGATCCTCTCGGGCGTTATTGGTGGATTGATTGCCTTTGGCATGATTGGCCTGTTTATTGGCCCTGTGCTTCTCGCCGTGACATGGCGTCTGTTCTCCGCCTGGGTGCATGAAGTGCCGCCACCGGGTACTGACCCGGACCTCATCCTGAATGAGCTGGAAGAGCTGGAAGATAAGAACAGTCAATAACCGCAGTGCCGGGTAAGTTATGCTTACCCGGCACCTTTAATACTTAAGCAATGCTAAACAATTTATTCATTAAGCACTGGTCAGACCCACCTTCCCTGCACTAAATCTGCTGCTAACCTCAAGAAATCTTTACGTCTCTTTAACTATTGAGACGAATCTGATCGACGCTAAATAACACAATGCCTAGTATTAGCACACGGTTATAAATCAACACCTTGGTTTATAAGCATGGAAATCCCCTGAGTGAAACAACGAATTGCTGTGTGTAGTCTTTGCCCATCTCCCACGATGGGCTTTTTTTTGTCCTGACTACGCGCGCTTAACCTGACAGCTACTGAGCATCCGCCACTCCGCAGGCAGCACCCGCGTTTCACCTGTCACATGAACCGTCACCACCTCGCGGATATCCGTCGACGATGCGCCAATTTGCAGTTCAAACTCACCCGGCTCAACAATGCGTTTTCCGTCCCGACGGGTGAAGTTGAACATCTCAACTGGCAGCATAAAGGTGAGCGTGGCGGTTTCGCCCGGCGAGAGCGTGACGCGCTGGAATGCCTTCAGCTCCTGAAGTAGCCGTACCTGCGTGGCAACCTTATCCCTGACGTAAACCTGCACCACCTCGCTGCCACTGCGTTCTCCGACATTGGTGATGTCCACACTCAGTGCTACCTCACCGTCGACCGGCACGTGGGATCCGGTCACATGCGCCGTTCCCCAGTTAAACTGCGTCCAGCCAAGGCCGAAACCAAACGGATAACGAGACCCGAAATGGAACGCAAACGGTGTACCGCCGCTTTTGAGCTTGTGATTGTAGTAATACGGCATTGCCCCGGCACTTTTCGGTACACTCAACACCAGACGCCCTTGCGGTTCCGCACGCCCTGTCAGTACGTCCGCAATCGCCCAGCCCCCTTCCTGCCCTGGAGCCCAGGCCATCATGAACGCCGCTACTTTGTCTTCCAGTCCCTGAAGGTTGTATGGTCGCCCTCCGGTCATCACGACAATCACCGGTTTGCCGGTGGCTACCAGCGCCTCCAGAAGTTGCTGCTGCACACCCGGCAGATTCAGAGAATCGGTATCAGACCCTTCCCCTACCGTGCCGCTCTGGAACAATCCGGCGAGGTCGCCAACGCAAGCCACTACCACATCACTCTCTTGCGCAACGTTCACAGCCTCGGGGATCAAATCAGTACATTGAGAAACCGGCGACTGCTGCATCGGTTTACCGCCGCTGTCGCCCGGGAAGACTGGCGCACCGGCCATCCGTTTTTCGATGATGTGACACCCTTTGGCGTAGCGAACCTGCGAGGCACCGAGATAATGCTCCAGCGCCGCACGCGGGGTCGTGACCTGCGAGGTCTCTTCCACCATATCGCTGATGATCAAATGCACCGGGAAACTGTAGCCGCTGAGCAACGCCAGCGGGTCGTCTGCTGTCGGCCCCACCACCGCCACGCGGGGTTTACCACCCAGAGGCAAAATGCCGTTATTCTCAAGCAGTGTCAGCGAACGGGTCGCCACATCCCGCGCGACCTGGCGGGTGACATCATTCTGCAGATCAATGCCATGTTCATCGGCATACGGTTTTTCAAACAGACCCAGACGGAATTTTTCAGTCAGTAAGCGGCCCACGATTTCATCGACTTTGGCCATGGAGATCAGTCCACGCTCAACGGCTTCTGCCAGATGGCGCGCGCAGTCGTCTTTCGGCAGTTCGATATCAAGCCCGGCGTTGAAGGCCAGTGCGGCAGATTCTGTCGCATCATGTGAGACGCCATGATGCTGATGCAGAAGGCTTACACCACCGTAATCCGCCACGATTATCCCGTCGAATCCCCACTGTTCGCGCAACACAGTAGTGAGCAGGAAGTGGTCGCTGTGGCCAGGTTGATTATCAATATCGTGGTAGGCTGGCATCACGGAACCGGCATTAGCCAGCTTCACCGCCATTTCAAACGGTAACAGGAAGGTATCATTAAGCTCGCTAAAGCCAAGATGTACCGGCGCATGGTTGCGTGCACCTTCGCTGAACGAGTGACCCACATAATGTTTCAGGGTCGCCAGCAGATCGCGTTTATCGCCCTGTAAGCCTTTCACGTAGGCAGTGGCCATCACGCCCACCAGCCAGGGATCTTCGCCAAAGGTCTCTTCAGTACGCCCCCAACGGACATCGCGAGAGACATCCAGCACCGGCGCCAGCCCCTGCTGGCAGCCCACAGACCGCGCCTCTTTGCCAATCTTTTCTGCTGCTCGCTGCACCAGGTCCGGGTCCCAGGTTGATCCGTAATTCAGCGACGACGGGAACAGCGTGGCCTCTTTGCACAACAACCCCACCAGACACTCCTCATGGAACAGCGCCGGAATGCCGAGACGCGTCTCTTCCATCATCATCCGCTGCAGGCGGTTAGCGGCGCGCACGCCGGTTTGTGCATCAACAATATGGGTACCCAGCGGACGCGTGATCTGCCCGACGCCCAGTTTTAGCCGTTCACTGAGCGAAGCCTGTTCACTCACCCCGGAGAATTCGTCACTCAGATCGCTGCGCTCACGATGGTTACCGTTTTCATCGAGGATCAACCAGTATGCATGCATCTGAGCGAACTTCTCTTCCGGGGTCATACGTGCCAGTAAGTCGGCGACGCGCTCGTGCACGGGACGTCCCGCGTCCTTATAGATAGCTGTCATGTTTTACTCCTGTATTGCGGAAGGGGTTGCCGGGCTGAGTTGCCCCGGGTCAGGTCTCATCTCACGTTTGCTGGCCAGCTCCCGGGCAATGGAATCCACCAGCCGGCTGTTAAGTTTGTAAATAGCAAGAAGCGCAACCATGCAGAGGAACAACGCGCAAGGGATAAGGGTGAACAGTGCATTAATGGTAGAGAGAACGTGCGGTGCCTGAGTTGCCTGTCCCGGGGCGTAATCCACCATGCCCAGCACCCAGCCAACAACCGCCCCGCCCAGTGCCAGGCCAGATTTGATGGCAAACAGCGCAGTAGAGAAGACCAGACCATCCAGGCGACGTCCGCTGCGGTGCTCTTCGTAGTCGACCACATCGGAGAACATAGTCCACTGGAGCGGCGTGGTGAGGTTTTGCACAAAGCTAAAGACAATATTGAGACCAAAGATCAGCCAGACCTGCGAAGGGGGAAGGAAGAAAATCAGCGCGCCGAAGATGACGAAGGAAATAATCGTCCACTGGTAGGCCCGGACGCGGTCAAATTTGCCCAACAGCCGTTCGGATAATAATGCGCCGCTTAAGGAGGCCACCATCCCGGAAACAATAAAGGCAAAAACCAGCTCCGGACGCAGCAGCACATAGTTGACGTAATACATGGTGGCGGAACCGCGCGTCACCACCGCCGTTAACAGCAAAATATTAAACACGAACACAATACGCCACTGGCTGTTTCCGGCCAGCAGTTTTAAATCGGTGAGCATGGAGCCGGAGGTATCATTGCGCGGAGAATAACGCTCGCGAGTCATCAGGAAGCAGCAGAAGAACAGCACAATCCCGAGTAACCCCATCAGGCTCATGGCATAGAAATAGCCTTTCTGCACATTGCCCTGTCCTAACAATGAGACCAGCGGCAGGGCAATAACCGTGACAATCAACCCACCGATAAACGACAGGCCAAAACGCCATGACTGCAGAGAGTGACGCTCGCGCGGATCCAACGTCAGCGCGCCGGGCATGGCGCAGTAAGGTACGTTAATCGCGGAATAAATCAGGCTTAAGATCGCGTAGGTCACGCAGGCATACGCAATTTTCGCCGTAGGTCCCACGTCCGGAACATAGAAGGTGATGAGGCAGCTCACGCCAAACGGAATGGCGAACCACAGCAACCAGGGACGGAAACGACCATGACGCGTTTGCGTACGGTCGACCAGTGCACCAATGCACGGGTCAACAAACGCATCGACCACGCGTACCACTAAAAACATGGTGCCCATAATCGCGGCGGGCAACCCAAAAACGTCCGTATAGAAATAAGCAAGAAATAACGTTGCCGTTTGCCAGACCAGCGCACTGGCCATATCGCCTAAGCCGTAACCTATTTTATCTTTGGTACGCAATACAGAGGAAAGTGTCATTGTTATTTGCCTTTTTATCAGGTTAAAACGTATTTCAACCAGTTGCGCATCTTCGTAAGGGAAATGCGCAGTAAGGCTCAAGTATTAGCAACGGTTTGCGCGCTAACAATTGTCTAAATTAACAGACAAATTATGATATTTGGTTTTTTACTTTATTTGTGATGGGGAGCAAATAAGAGGGGAAATAAAAAAGGCGAGGAATAATCTCCTCGCCTTTTCGGGTTATGGTGGTGTTACTTGTTCAGTTCTGCCAGGCTCAGCCAGGTTTGCACCACGGTGTCCGGGTTCAGGGACAGACTATCAATCCCCTCTTCCATCAGCCATGCGGCAAAGTCTTCATGGTCGGATGGGCCCTGACCACAAATCCCAACGTATTTACCCTGTTTCTTCGCCGCACGAATGGACATCGACAGCAGCGCTTTCACCGCCTCGTTACGCTCATCGAACAGCTCAGAAACCACACCGGAGTCACGATCCAGACCCAGCGTCAGCTGTGTCATGTCGTTCGAGCCGATTGAGAAACCGTCGAAGTGTTCCAGGAACTGCTCGGCCAGCAGGGCGTTGGACGGGATTTCACACATCATGATGATCTTCAGCCCGTTCTCGCCGCGCTTCAGCCCCTGACGCGCCAGCTCGTCCACAACGGCTTTCGCCTGATCCACAGTACGCACAAACGGGATCATGATTTCGACGTTGGTCAGTCCCATGTCGTTGCGCACGCGTTTCACCGCTTCACACTCCAGTGCGAAGCAGTCGCGGAAGCTGTCGGACACGTAACGTCCAGCCCCACGGAAGCCCAGCATTGGGTTCTCTTCTTCCGGCTCATAGCGCTCGCCGCCCACCAGGTTGGCGTATTCGTTAGACTTAAAGTCAGACAGACGCACAATCACGCGTTTCGGGTAGAAGGCGGCACCCAGGGTGGCAATCCCTTCGGTCAGACGGCCGACGTAGAACTCTTTCGGTGAGTCGTAGCCTTTCATCATCTCGCGGATTTCGTTCTGCAGTTTCGGGTCCTGATCATCAAACTCCAGCAGTGCACGCGGGTGAACGCCGATCATACGGTTGATGATAAATTCGAGACGCGCCAGGCCCACACCTTCGTTCGGCAGGCAGGCGAAGTCAAACGCGCGGTCCGGGTTACCAACGTTCATCATGATCTTCAGCGGCAGGTCCGGCATGGTTTCAACACTGGAACTTTTCACGCTGAAGTCGAGGATATCGGCATACACGTAGCCGGTATCGCCTTCGGCGCAGGAGACAGTCACATTCTGTCCGTCTTTCATGCGCTCAGTGGCATCACCGCAACCGACAACCGCAGGAATACCCAGTTCGCGGGCAATGATCGCCGCGTGACAGGTACGACCGCCACGGTTTGTAACAATAGCCGCGGCTTTCTTCATGATCGGTTCCCAGTCCGGGTCGGTCATGTCAGTCACCAGCACGTCGCCTGGCTCAATACGGTTCATCTCGCTGATGTCGTGGATCACTTTGACCGGACCAGCACCGATGCGGTGACCGATAGCACGACCTTCCGCAACGATTTTACCCTGCGCGTGCAGCGTATAACGCTCCATGACCTGACCGCGAGAGCGGACGGTTTCCGGACGCGCCTGGACGATAAACAGCTTGCCGGTGTTCCCGTCTTTCGCCCATTCGATATCCATTGGACGACCGTAGTGTTTTTCAATCTGTACCGCCTGCTTCGCCAGTTCCTGAACTTCAGCATCGGTCAGGGAGAAGCGGTCACGCTGCTCCTGCGGTACATCTTCAATCTTAACCTGCTTGCCATGCTCCTGGGTTGGGGCATAGATCATGCGGATTTTTTTCGAGCCCATGGTGCGGCGCACCACCGCCGGGCGGCCAGCAGCCAGCGTTGGTTTGTGGACATAGAATTCATCAGGGTTGACCGCCCCCTGAACCACCATCTCACCCAGCCCCCACGCGGAGGTGATAAACACCACCTGGTCGAAGCCGGATTCAGTATCAATGGAGAACATCACGCCGGATGAGCCCACGTCCGAGCGCACCATGCGCTGAACACCTGCAGAAAGTGCTACGCCGCGATGGTCATAGCCCTGGTGCACGCGATAGGAGATGGCACGGTCGTTGAACAGGGAAGCAAACACGTGCTTCACCGCCACCAGCACGGCATCGTATCCCTGCACGTTCAGGAAGGTTTCCTGCTGCCCGGCAAACGAGGCGTCTGGCATATCTTCTGCGGTTGCAGAAGAACGCACGGCAAAGGAGGCCTGCGCATCGTCAGCAGAGAGCTGGTTGTACGCATCGTGAATGGCTTTTTCCAGTTCCGGCTGGAAAGGTGTGTCGATAATCCACTGGCGGATTTGTGACCCGGCTTTGGCAAGCTCGGTAACGTCATCAATATCCGTTTTATCCAGCAGGTCGTAAATGCGCTGGTTCACGCCGCTCTGGTCTAAAAACAGGTTAAACGCATCGGCAGTTGTGGCAAACCCGTTTGGTACGGAGACACCCATACCCGACAGATTTGTAATCATTTCACCCAGGGAGGCATTTTTGCCCCCAACTCTGTCTACATCATTCATGCCGAGTTGGTTATACCAAAGCACCAGCGGTGACGAGCCATTGTTGGACATCGAAACAATCCTTTTGTGATATTTGATCGGAGTAAGTAACACCTGACTACGTATTTATAGTGGCATATTTATTAGCGCTAAAAAAACGGTGAATCGTGTAAGCAATTTAAATTTTCAACTTTTCGGATACTTTCCCATCACCCGCGAACCCGATGATTCCTATATATTCAGCCAGAAACCACAAAAATAAAGTCGCTATTTGAAAAATGAAATCCACTTTTCAGGAAAATCAAAAACACTGTTTCATTTATAATTAAGATAAGTTCTTTGCTGTGTAATTTACTTTTTTAATTTATGCTTTCAGACAATTAGGTATGATATTCAGGGTGAGTAAAATGGATAATGCTGTCGATCGCCACGTTTTTTATATTTCTGATGGTACGGCGATCACCGCCGAGGTGCTGGGCCATGCGGTGATGTCGCAGTTTCCCGTTTCGATTAACAGCATCACGCTGCCGTTTGTCGAAAATGAGAGCCGCGCCAAAGCGGTGAAGGACCAGATTGATGCCATCTACCAGCAGACCGGCGTCCGCCCGCTGGTGTTCTACTCGATCGTGATCCCCGAGATTCGCTCCATCATTCTGCAAAGTGAAGGCTTCTGTCAGGATATCGTCCAGGCGCTGGTGGCTCCGCTGCAAAGCGAGCTTAAGCTTGACCCGACCCCGATCGCTCACCGTACTCACGGGCTAAACCCTGGCAATCTGACCAAGTATGATGCGCGTATTGCTGCCATTGATTACACCCTGGCACATGACGACGGTATCTCGCTGCGTAATCTTGACCAGGCGCAGGTGATCCTGCTTGGCGTGTCGCGCTGCGGCAAAACGCCAACCAGCCTCTATCTGGCGATGCAGTTTGGTATTCGTGCCGCAAACTACCCCTTTATTGCTGACGACATGGATAACCTGGTGCTGCCTGCCGCCCTTAAGCCTCTGCAACATAAATTGTTCGGTCTGACGATCAACCCGG
The DNA here is from genome assembly GCF_012241585.1 of Pantoea sp. LS15. Lineage (NCBI taxonomy): Bacteria > Pseudomonadati > Pseudomonadota > Gammaproteobacteria > Enterobacterales > Erwiniaceae > Pantoea > Pantoea sp. LS15. Next base: position 27,705 of record NZ_JAAVXA010000012.1, on the reverse strand, counting down.
AACGTCTGGCAGCGATCCGCGAAGAACGCCGCGAGAACAGCCGGTATGCCTCAATGCGTCAGTGTCGAATGGAAGTTTCCGAAGTGGAAGCGCTGTACCGTAAGAACCAGATCCCATGGCTGAACAGTACTAACTATTCGGTCGAAGAGATTGCCACCAAAATTCTCGATATTATGGGACTTAATCGTCGTATGTACTAATATGCTAGTACATTAGCTCAGATTCAGGTATCATCACCCACAACCACGGGGCAGTGTCGCCCCGAACTTGAAATCAGCAGGGATTGGTTTAAGGTGATGCCCATCACTTCCCGGTAGTCTGCCGATGAAGCAAAAATTTTCTGAGACATTCCATGAATAAAACCGACGAACTCCGCACTGCGCGCATCGACAGCCTGGTTACCCCGGCTGAACTGGCGCTGCGGCATCCTGTTTCCGCCACCGTTGCGGAACATGTCACGGCTTCCCGCCGACGCATTGAAAAAATCCTGAATGGTGAAGACAAACGTCTTCTAGTGGTGATTGGGCCTTGTTCCATCCACGATCTGGATGCTGCAATGGATTACGCCAAACGACTTCAGGGGCTGCGGGACAAATACCAGCATCGCCTTGAGATCGTGATGCGAACCTACTTTGAAAAACCGCGTACCGTGGTGGGCTGGAAAGGCCTGATTTCCGATCCTGACCTGAACGGTAGCTACCGTGTGAACCACGGTATTGAGCTGGCGCGCAAACTGCTCCTGCAGGTCAACGAACTGGGCGTACCAACGGCGACCGAATTTCTCGATATGGTGACCGGGCAGTTTATCGCCGATCTCATCAGTTGGGGCGCAATTGGCGCACGTACCACCGAAAGCCAAATCCACCGAGAGATGGCCTCCGCCCTCTCCTGTCCGGTCGGCTTTAAAAACGGGACGGATGGCAACACCCGTATCGCGGTAGATGCGATCCGTGCTGCCCGTGCCAGCCACATGTTCCTGTCGCCGGATAAGAGCGGTCACATGACCATCTACCAGACTAGCGGTAACCCGTACGGGCATATCATTATGCGTGGTGGGAAGAAACCCAACTATCACGCGGAAGATATTGCGGCCGCCTGTGAAACGCTGGCAGAGTTCGACCTCCCGGAACATCTGGTCGTGGATTTCAGCCACGGTAACTGTCAGAAACAGCATCGCCGCCAGTTAGATGTGTGCGATGAAATTTGTCAGCAGATCCGCAGCGGCTCAACCGCTATCGCGGGGATTATGGCCGAAAGTTTCATCAAAGAAGGCACGCAGAAGATTGTTGCCGGACAGCAGATGGTGTACGGACAGTCGATCACCGACCCGTGCCTGAGCTGGGAAGACAGCGAACTGCTGCTGGATAAACTGGCTGCGGCGGTGGATACGCGCTTCTGACGTCGTTCAAATCAGCCTTTTCATCCCACCTGGCCAGGCTGATAAAAATCCTTCAGTGTTTCCAGCAGGGCACGCGCCGCTTTTGAAAGCTGCGTGTGCCCTGGATGGATCACGCCAATGCATTTTTCAATACGCGGGTTATCCAGTGAAATACAGACCGCTCCTAACGCGGCCATCTGCGTTTCGCACAATGCCGGAACAGCGCTGCCGCCCAGTCCACTGGCGACCATCCGCCCTACCGTCACCAGTTGATGGCTCTCCAGCGCCACATCCAGTTTTCTGCCGCTTCGGGCCAGCTCCTCTTCCAGCATCAGACGTACCGCTGAGGGCCGCTGCAGAGTGATGAAATCCAGCGCCAGCAGCTCTTCCCATGACAAGCGTTTTTTACTGGCCAGAGAGGAATCTTTCGGCACAATAGCAACAAATCTGTCGAGACCCAGTGGCGTAAACAGCAGGTTATGCGTGGGTGCTGGTTCAAACGCGATCCCCATCTCCACTCGCCCTTCCCGAACCATCTCAATCACATGTTCGTTGATGACATCATGCACGGTAACGTTGATCCCGGCGTGGCGATCGCGAAAAGCTTTCAGTACCTCCGGTAAGACATTCGCGGCAAACGACGGCATGGCCGCGACCGAGATTTTGCCACGTTGTAGCGTAAAACATTGATGCATCGCCTCTTCGACGTTATCCCAGTCGGCAAGCAGTTGCCGCGCCATAGGTAAAAACGTCTCACCTTCCTGCGTCAGTGCCACTTTACGCGTGCTCCGCTGCAGCAGCGGCCCTCCCAGCGCATCCTCAAGACCTTTAATCGTCAGGCTCAGTGCCGGCTGGGAGAGATTTAACCGTTCGCTGGCGTGCGCGAAATTCAGAGTGTGAGCTACCGCTAAAAACGCACGTAACTGTTTGACACTCATTCTCATTTTTTATCCTGTTAACTAATTGAAAAATTTTAGTTAACAGGAAATTAATAAAAAAACCAAATGAGTGGGTCACAAATTCAAAATTAACAAATGAGTCACCGCCCCTAATGATACCGGCGCGGACAACGGGAGAGATAACGATGGCGGGACTGGATAAACGCGTCAGTAGCTATGCGCAGGCGCTGGAAGGGCTGACGAACGGGATGACATTGCTGGCAGGCGGTTTCGGCTTGTGCGGGATCCCTGAGAACCTGATTGCAGAAGTCAGACGCCGTCAGGTGAACGATCTGACGGTGGTTTCAAACAACTGCGGCGTGGATGGTTTCGGCCTCGGAATACTGCTTGAGACGCGGCAGGTACGCAAGGTGGTGGCGTCTTACGTCGGTGAGAACGCATTGTTTGAGCAACAGGTATTGAGCGGTGAGCTGGAGATTGAACTCACCCCTCAGGGGACGCTGGCAGAAAAAGTACGCGCGGGTGGAGCCGGTATTCCGGCATTTTACACCGCCACCGGCTATGGCACTCCCGTGGCGGCAGGCAAAGAAATTCGCCAGTTTGCAGGTAAACACTACGTCCTCGAAGAGGCCATTACGGGTGATTTCGCGCTCATCAAAGGCTGGAAAGCGGACTGGTACGGCAACGTTATCTATCGCCATACCGCGCAAAACTTTAATCCGCTGATGGCCACGGCGGGCCGGATAACCGTAGTGGAGGTGGAAGAAATTGTGCCACCAGGTGAACTGCCTCCGTCTGCCATTCACACCCCGGGAATTTACGTCGACAGGCTGATTGTCGGCCAGTTTGAAAAACGCATTGAACAGCGCACGCTGCGCGCGGAAGGAGTCTGACAATGTTGACCCGTGAACAGATGGCAATGCGCGTCGCTCGCGAGTTGCGCGACGGTTACTACGTCAACCTGGGGATCGGCATCCCTACTCTGGTGGCGAACTACATTCCGCCGGGAATGGATGTGATGCTTCAGTCGGAAAACGGTCTGTTGGGAATGGGGGAATTTCCGGATGAGCGTACCCTCGACGCCGACATGATTAACGCCGGTAAACAGACGGTGACCGCACGGATCGGTGCTGCCATTTTCGACTCGGCTCAGTCATTCGCCATGATCCGTGGCGGTCATGTCGATCTGACCGTATTGGGTGCGTTTGAAGTGGATGTCGAAGGGAATATCGCCTCATGGATGATCCCCGGGAAGATGGTGAAAGGGATGGGGGGAGCAATGGATCTCGTTGCCGGGGCACAGAACATCATAGTGGTGATGACTCACGCCTCAAAAAGTGGTGAATCAAAACTACTCCCCCGCTGCACGTTGCCTCTCACGGGCGTGGGCTGCATCCGTCGGGTCTTAACCGACCTCGCGTTGCTGGAGATCAAGGACGGCACGTTCATTCTTAGGGAATACGCTCCGGGGGTGAGTATCGACGAGATCGTGGCGAAAACAGCCGGGAAAATAACAGTGGCGGACGACGTTCGCGAGATGCGCTTCAACTGAGGACTCAACATGAAAAACGTCATGATTGTCGGGGCAGCGCGAACCCCTGTGGGTGGTTTTCGCGGTTCGCTCGCCTCCCTTTCTGCAGTTGAACTGGGTGCAGTAGCGGTACAACACCTGCTTGCGACCAGCGGTTTGCATGCAGATCAAATCGACGAGTTACTCTTCGGTCAGGTGCTAACGGCAGGTTGTGGACAAAACCCCGCGCGCCAGACGGCAATCCGCGCCGGGTTACCTGTCAAAACCCCCGCCACCACGGTCAATCTGGTGTGTGGTGCGGGCTTAAAAGCGGTGCAACTGGCCGCGCAGGCGATCCGCTGTGGTGATGCCGACGTGGTTATCGCGGGCGGTCAGGAGAGCATGAGCAACGCGCCTTATCTGCTGGACGGTGCGCGCTCAGGATTGCGTTTTGGTCATACGGGCCTGCAGGACAGCATGATTACCGACGGGCTATGGGATGCGTTCAATGATTACCACATGGGGATCACCGCAGAAAACATCGCCCGACAGTACGGCATTTCGCGCGAGCAGCAGGACGTCTTTGCCGCCCGCTCGCAGCAAAAAGCTGCATCCGCGGTTGAAGCCGGTCGATTCGACGCCGAGATAGTGCCAGTGACGGTGAAACAGGGTAAAAAGCCGCCCCTGATTGTCAGCCGTGATGAACAGCCCCGGCCGGGAACCTCCGCAGAACAACTCGCGCAACTGCGTCCCGCGTTTTTACACGAGGAAGGCACGGTCACGGCGGGTAATGCCTCAACGCTCAATGATGGTGCCGCCGCGGTGCTGTTGATGAGCGAGGAAAAAGCGCGGGAAAGTGGTTTGCCGATCCTGGGTCGCATCGTGAGTTACGCCGTGACGGGCGTCGACCCGTCTGTGATGGGCATCGGTCCGGTCAGCGCCTGTCAGACGGCACTGGCGCGGGCTGGCTGGACGCTCGATGACGTGGATCTCATTGAAGCCAATGAAGCCTTTGCTGCGCAAGCGCTGGCGGTGGGCAAGCTGCTCGGCTGGGATGAGCGCAAGGTGAATGTTAATGGTGGCGCGATTGCGCTGGGTCATCCGATTGGCGCATCCGGCTGCCGCATTCTCGTCACGCTGCTGTACGAAATGCAGCGTCAGGGGGCTAAAAAAGGACTCGTCACCCTGTGCGTAGGCGGTGGACAAGGTATCGCTTTGACCGTCGAGCGTTAAACATCTCGTTGGTACCCGAATATAACAATGATAGTGAGGAGTCGTAATGAGTGTGTTAATTGCCCTGGCGGCACTGGCATTGCTGATGCTGGCGGCCTATCGCGGATATAGTGTTATTTTGTTTGCGCCGATTGCGGCGCTGGGTGCAGTGTTGCTGACCGACCCGGGGGCTGTCGGCCCGACGTTTACCGGTCTGTTTATGGAAAAAATGGTGGGCTTCGTCAAGCTCTACTTCCCGGTGTTTCTGCTGGGTGCCGTTTTTGGCAAGCTGATTGAGCTCTCCGGTTTTTCACGCTCGATCGTCGCCTCCGCCATTCGGATCCTCGGTCGTCGCCACGCGATACCGGTCATCGTCCTGGTGTGTGCGCTGTTAACCTATGGCGGTGTTTCGCTGTTTGTGGTGGCATTTGCGGTCTATCCGTTTGCCGCCGAACTGTTCCGCCAGAGTGGCATCCCCAAACGGCTGATCCCAGCCACCGTGGCGCTGGGGGCATTTTCGTTTACCATGGACGCCCTGCCCGGCACGCCTCAAATCCAGAACATTATCCCCACCAGCTTCTTTGGTACTAACGCCTGGGCCGCGCCGTGGCTTGGGGTGATCGGTTCCCTGTTTATTATCTGTTTTGGTCTGCTCTGGCTGGAGCGTCAGCGCCGTAAAGCACTCAATAACAATGAAGGTTACGGCTCGGATCTCAAAAATGAACCAGAAACGCCGGACAACATAAACCTGCCGCATCCGCTGATTGCTATCTCCCCTTTGCTGCTGGTGGGTATCCTCAACCTGCTGTTTACCCGCTGGATCCCAGGCTGGTACGGTACGAGCCATGAGCTTACCCTGCCAGGTCTGGCGAAACCGATTGTGACCGAGGTGAGTAAGATCACCGCCATCTGGGCCGTGGAGGCGGCGCTGATCTCTGGCATCATGCTGGTGTTGATTTTTGGTTTTCGCAATATCCGCGGGCGTCTGGCTGAAGGCAGCCGGACGGCGGTCAGCGGCGCTATTCTGGCAGCGATGAATACTGCCTCAGAATATGGTTTCGGGGCCGTTATTGCTGCACTGCCTGGTTTTCTGGTGCTGTCCAAAGGGCTGGCTGCGATCCCAAACCCGCTGTTAAACGAAGCGATCAGCGTGACCGTCCTCGCCGGGATCACCGGTTCCGCCTCCGGGGGAATGAGCATTGCACTCGCGGCAATGTCTGACACGTTTATTGCCGCCGCGCATGCCGCCAATATTCCTCTGGAAGTCCTGCACCGCGTGGCCTCAATGGCAAGCGGTGGTATGGATACGCTTCCCCATAATGGCGCGGTGATTACCTTGCTGGCTATCACCGGCCTGAGTCATCGTCAGGCCTACGGCGGTATTTTCGCCATCACCCTCATAAAAAGTCTGGCAGTACTTTTTGTCATTGCCGTGTTCTATCTGACCGGTATTGTTTAAGGAGATTAATATGAATCTGAAGGGTAAAACCGCTCTGGTGACCGGTTCGACAAGCGGCATTGGTCTGGGGATCGCCCGCATACTGGCGAAGGCCGGGGCGCAGCTGATCCTCAACGGTTTCGGCGACAGCGAATCAGCAAGAGAAGAGATTACGCGCCTTGGCAAAAAACCGGGCTACCACGATGCGGATCTGCGTGACGTGCTGCAAATTGAAGCGATGATGCGCTACGCAACGACCCAGTTTGGCGGTGTGGATATTCTTGTCAACAACGCCGGAATACAGTATGTGGCCCCGGTTGAGGCATTCCCGGTAGAGAAATGGAACGACATTATCGCACTGAATCTCTCTTCCGTGTTTCACACCAGCCGGCTGGCACTGCCTGCCATGCGTGAGAAAAACTGGGGCCGCATCATTAACATTGCCTCCGTTCATGGGTTGGTCGCGTCAAAAGAAAAGTCAGCCTATGTCGCCGCCAAGCATGGCGTAGTGGGCTTTACGAAATCCCTGGCGCTCGAAACCGCCCGCACGGGGATTACCGCCAATACGATCTGCCCGGGCTGGGTACTGACACCTCTGGTACAACAGCAAATCGACAAACGCATTGCCAATGGCGTCGCACCTGACCAGGCTCGAGACCAGCTTCTGGCGGAAAAACAGCCTTCAGGCGAGTTTGTCACCCCGGAACAGTTGGGAGAACTGGCGCTGTTTTTGTGCAGCGACAGTGCCGTAAATGTCCGGGGCGTCGCATGGAACATGGATGGAGGCTGGGTCGCACAGTGACGGGTAAGCCGGGTAAGCGTCGCTTCACCCGGCAAAAAAACTAACTTGAGCAGCTTACCTCCAGCCGCTTGCCCCAGTCAGGCGGGCGGCTGACGTAATCGTCATTCCTGTCGGCAAACGGCGTGCGTAACGCCATGTGCAAACGGTGTAACTCGTCGTACTCACCCTGCTCTGCCTGCTCAATCGCCCGTTGGGCCAGCCAGTTGCGTAACACCATCGCCGGGTTCGCCGCGTTCATCTGCGCGTGTCGGGTGGTATCGTCAACCTGCTCTTGCTGCAACCGCGTGCGGTACCGGGTAAACCAGTCGTCAAACGCCTGCCTGTCGATACACTCGTCCCGCAACGGTGAGGCTGCACTGTGCTGCTCCGTCTGGCCCAGCATCCGGAAAGTACGGGTGTAATCACTGCCTTCACGCGCCATCAGGGCAAACAGGTCATTAAGGATCTCGTTATCCCCCCGTTCCTGGGTCATCAGCCCCAGCTTGTTGCGCATCAACATGCCGTATTCACGCAGCAAAATATCCTGATAGCTGTCGAGCGTGTCATTCAGGGCATCAACGTCGATAAACGGTGACAGCGTTTGCGCAAGACGTTGCAGGTTCCACAATCCAACCGCAGGCTGATTGTCAAAGCTGTAACGCCCCTGATAATCGGAGTGATTACAGATATATCCCGGCTGATAATCATCCAGGAACCCAAACGGACCGTAATCAAAGGTTAGCCCCAGGAGCGACATGTTGTCCGTATTCATGACGCCGTGGGCGAATCCTACCGTTTGCCAGCGCGCGATCATTGATGCAGTACGGGCAATCACATCCCGGAACCAGAGAACGTATTTATCATCTTCATCCTGCAAATGTGGCCAGTGGTGACCGATAGCGTAGTCTGCGAGCTGACGCACCTTTTCTGTCTCGCGGCGATAGTAAAAGTGCTCAAAATGGCCAAAGCGCAAATGGCTTTGCGCAATGCGCATTAGCATCGCCCCTTTTTCCATCGTTTCACGTGTAACCGGCGTGTCACTGGTGACAATCGACAGCGCGCGAGTGGTCGGGATCCCCAGGGCATGCATCGCTTCGGATGCCAGGCATTCACGAATCGTTGAACGTAATACGGCACGCCCATCGCCCATCCGCGAGTAAGGTGTAAGACCTGCGCCTTTCAGGTGCCAGTCAACCGTCTCACCGTTGGAAAGCTGCTGTTCGCCAAGCAGGATCCCCCTGCCGTCGCCCAGTTGCCCCGCCCAGACGCCAAACTGGTGTCCACTATAGACCTGGGCCAGGGGTTGCATGCCTGCGAGCAGTGTTTCGCCCCCCCAGACGCCAGCGCCGTCTGAAGGCTGAAACATGGCAGGCGGGATCGCCAGCTCCTCTGCCAGCTGGTCGTTGTGCCAGATAAGACGAGAATTTTGTAAAGGTGTTGGTTTGAGTGCGGTGTAAAAACCAGGCAACTCGTCATGCCAGTGAGCAGTAAAAGACAGGGTCATAAGTCCTCCTGCTTTTAGTGTAGAGGGTTTACCCGCTCTTAAACACGGGCGAAAGCAAGGGTTATCGCTGAACCAGTGTGGTGACGTGCTCTGCACTGACCGCTGGCCAGAGCGCACCCTGCATGGCACCGACGTTAAAGGACAAGACGCGTTGCAACAGGTTGTGATCGTCGATGCCGGATAAGATGACAGACTGGCAATGTGGCGTTATTTGCCAGAGGATTGCGCGCATAAAAGGTTCAAAAGAAAGCTCCGATGCACGCTGCTGAATGAACCCTTTGTCGAAAATGACCCGTTTAAATAATCCATCATAGACCGCTTTGAGGGATGCGGCACCAGCACCAAAGTTTGCCAGAACCATCGGGAAATGGATCGCCATTCTCGCCAACTGGAGATCGTCCTTTCCGTTATTTAAACCTGGATAGTTCTCATTAACAGTAAACTCAAGAAACGGATAACGCTCGAGGATTGAAACAACGTTCCCATTGCTTAATAAAAACTCAACAATAACTGGTGTAATATTGATCCATGCAATTAACTGATGCTGAATAAAAAACAGTTTGCAGGAATCAATCAATTGCAGTTTTTCGTTAAACAACGCTAACTCTTCTGTCGCTGAAAGACGAGGGATAACGAGGTCTGTGGGGATCCTTACATCAGTGCCAACGCCAGTAAAGTTAACCAGAACGTCTAAACCTTTAAGCTCACCTGCACTATTACGGGCAGGCAGGAGCAACAGTTCAGACTGGTAAGCATTATCTAGCGTAATTATCATTGCACTCGCCCCGCATTAAAGATGAGAGAGGACATCCTGGAGCAATTGCCGACACAATTCCACTGTCTTGATTTTAATAAGATTAATTTCATTAGTTCCGTATTAATTTTCAGATTTATCCCTGAATCTAAAATAATCTTATCCTGGTTACCGAGTAATAGCCAGTTTTAGATAAAACAGACGCATGTGGGTTTAGCTAATTTTGAGCAAATTTAACTTTAATCATCTTATTTGCGAAAAAACGGCATGATTTATTCGCTACCATGCCGTCATAAAGATAGGTCCAGGCGGACTAAATACGTCGCGCTTGCCAGAAGTTTTTACGCCAGTAAACATTATCGAGAGAAGATCGCATCACTCCGCGGCTGGTCGAGGCATGAATAAACTGGTTGTCAGTATCATAAATACCAACATGAAGACCGCTTTCACCCGACCCGGTTTTGAAAAAGACCAGGTCTCCAGGCAAAAGCTCATCTTTATCAATTTCAGTCCCTATTTCTGCCTGCTTGCGCGTTTCGCGCGGAAGTTGTAAGTCAAACTTATCGCGGAACGTCATCAGGACAAAACCGGAACAATCCACACCGCCACGGCTCATACCGCCGTAGCGATAAGGCGTACCGCGCCAGTTGCTCAGCTGATCGTTGAGACTGGCAATGACGGTAATTGAATCTGAAAGCCGTGGGTTAGGCGGCGGCGCACGATGGCTACTGCATCCCGCGAGAAATAACGCTGCCATCAGGAGAAACCAGAATCGCATTTTCAGACGAATCCTCTGCTTTTTTTGTTCTTTTCGTAATTTAGCGTGCAACTGTGCTAACAGGCAAGAAACGGTTACTCCTGCCCGGTAGAAATCAGCATCTTATGTCCCTCTATATCCAACCTGCGGAACGACATATTGTACGCAAGAGCAAGATTTGGCGGCGTAAGAACCTGATCCCGCGTCCCGCTGGCAATCATCTTTCCGCGCGACAGCAACCACACCCGGTGGGCATGCCGCAGGGTATGGTTGAGGTCATGGCTACTCATCACGATGGCGATACCCTTTCGGCTCAGGTTACTTAACAGCGAATCCAGTGCTGTCTGCTGCGCCACATCCAGACCGCTCATCGGCTCATCCAGAAGTAACATCCGCCCATGAGGATTACCTGCCGGGTGAATCTGAATAATGACCGCTGCCAGACGCACCCGCTGCCATTCTCCGCCGGAAAGCTGGCTGGCATGCCGGGACAGTTTATCTTCCAGCCCCAGGGCCGCAGCCACTTCGGTCAGCAGTGTCGTATGTTGTTTGTCGTGCAAATGCAGCATCAGATAATGCCAGACAGGCATCGCAAAAGGTGGCATTTGTTGCTGCACAAGGTAACTGCGCCGGTGCGCCAGCGAGACCGGCGACCAGTCGGTAAGGGCATGTTCCAGCAGCGATATCTGCCCTTGCCCGGAAGTTAGCCCCGCCATACGAGCCAACAGCGTACTCTTCCCTGCGCCGTTGGGTCCGACAAGATGCAGGATCTCTCCCGCATTGAGGGCACCGGTTATCGGCCCCAGACGTCCCTTCTCAGCAACGTCCGTGAGCTGCATCAGCAACGACATTATTTCGCCAGCGCCAGCTTGATAGACTCCGTGACAATCGGATCTTCAGGCGTCATATCCGGTGAAAAACGCTGAACCACCTGACCGTCGCGACCAATCAGGAATTTTTCGAAGTTCCACAGAATGTCATCCGGGTAGAGCGGTGCCCGACCTTTGCTGGCCATACGCTCATAAAAGCCACTTCCTTCCGGTGCAACGGCCTTCGGCGCAGCAGCAATCAGCTTCGCATACAGCGGATGGCGATCTTCGCCGTTGACATCAATTTTGCTAAACAGGGGGAACGTCACACCGTAGGTCATACTACAAAACGTTTTGATCTCTTCTGCGCTGCCCGGCTCCTGGCCCAGGAACTGGTTGCAGGGGAAACCCAGCACGGTGAAACCGTCTTTCTCCCACGCTTTCTGAATATTTTCCAGCTGCTCGTACTGTGGCGTTAAGCCACATTTGGATGCCACGTTGACGATCAGCAACACATTGCCTTTGTAGCCTTCCAGCGTGGTGTCATCGCCATCAATGGTGGTCACTTCAGTTTTCAGGATATCTGACTGCATAGCATTCCCTCAGGTTGTTTTACGGATCGCGATTTAACGTCCAGCTTTTAATAGTAGCCAGATAAATACCGGCGCGCCCAGCGTAGCGGTCACTACACCAATAGGCAGTTCCGCGGCCGTCAGTGCGAGCCTGGCGATGATATCGGCCACCAGCAGTGTTACCGCCCCGGCGACTGCCGAGGCCGGAAGTAAGGTTCGATGGTCGGTGAGGCCGCACAGGCGAAGCATATGCGGGATAACCAACCCGATAAAACCAATCGCCCCCGCCAGCGCCACGCTGACCCCCACCAGCCAGCCAATGGCAATAACCAGCACATTACGCCAGAACGCCATTGGCATACCGAGCTGGCGAGCGGATGTTTCACCCAGCGCGAGCATATTGAGTGGTTGTGCCTGCATGGTCGCCCACAATATGACCGGGATCAGAAGGACCATCAGCCAGCCCTGGTGCCAGTCCACGCCCCCAAAACCGCCCATCATCCAGTACATCAGTTGCCGCAGGTCAAAAGAAGTCGAGAAGTAGACCGCCCAGGTCATCAGTGCGCTACAGATGATGCCCAGTGCCACCCCGGCAAGCAGCAGACGGCTTGTCGATAAGTGCCGTCTGGCGAAACGAAGGAGAATGAGTGTTATCAGCAATGCACCAATGATGGCACTCAGGCTGATACTCCAGCCGGAGAGTGCTCCCCCGCCGAGCATGACAGCCGCAATCAGCCCTACGCCTGCACCGTTCGATACGCCGAGTAGCCCGGGTTCCGCCAGCGGGTTATCGAACAATGCCTGCATAATGGTGCCGCAGAGTGCCAGCGCGGCACCCACCAGGATCACCGCCACGGTGCGCGGCAGACGAATTTGCCAGATGAAGATCTGCCCGTCAGGGTCCAGCCAGCTTTCAGGCCCTATCCACCTGTCGCCCGCGCACAGACTTATGCCGGCGGTGACAATGAGCAGCAGCACCAGCAAAAACAGGCGACGTTTATCGGAACGGTGCTGGCGATAGGCGTAATCAAGCATGTGTACAGTTTTTTTGACGTGAGATGTAATTGATTTTACGGCGGGTTTGCCAAAGAGCGCAAAGAAAAAAGGCCGCGTGAGCGGCCTTTTTAGTTAGTTCATATTACTCTGCTTTGGGCGTTGCGTTTTCGACACGGCTCTTTAACTTCTGGCCGGGTCTGAAGGTCACCACGCGGCGGGCTGTAATGGGAATATCTTCCCCCGTCTTCGGGTTACGGCCCGGACGTTGGTTTTTGTCTCGCAAATCAAAATTGCCAAAACCGGAGAGTTTTACCTGCTCACCATTTTCCAGAGCACGACGGATCTCTTCGAAAAACAGCTCTACCAGCTCTTTGGCATCCCGTTTGCTAAGCCCAAGCTTATCAAACAGATATTCTGACATTTCAGCTTTTGTAAGCGCCATAGGTTCAATCCCTCAATGATGCCTGGAATCGCTCTTTTAATGCCTCTACACATTTGGCGACGGTAGCGGCAATCTCCTCTTCTTCGAGTGTACGGCTGGTATCCTGAAGGATAAGGCTGATAGCAAGGCTCTTGAAACCTTCTGCTACGCCCTTGCCGCGGTACACGTCAAATAAGTTTACGCCAACTACCTGATTTACGCCAACTTTCTTACATTCGGCCAAAATATCTGCTGCGGGCACATTTTCCGCGACCACAACCGCGATATCACGGCGGTTCGCCGGGAAGCGTGACACGTCCTGCGCCTGAGGAATGACGCGGTCTGCAACCGGGTTCCACTCCAGCTCGAACACGATGGTACGGCCATTCAGATCCAGTTTACGCTCCAGCTCAGGGTGAACAACACCAATGAAACCAACACGTTTGCCGTCTAAATAAATGGCTGCACTTTGCCCCGGATGCAGTGCCGGAATGGCTTCTGCACGGAATTCAATTTCAGATAATTTACCGGTCAGATCGAGAATTGCTTCCAGATCGCCCTTCATATCGTAGAAATCAACCGTCCCTTTCGCCAGATCCCAATGCTCTTCATAGCGGTTACCGCTGATAGCACCAGCCAGCATAAGATCCTGACGGATGCCTAAATTTGCCTGATTATCCGGTACAAAGCGCAAACCGCTTTCGAAAATTCGCACACGGTTTTGCTGACGATTCTGGTTGTAAACAATCGTACCCAGCAGCCCCGTCCACAGAGACAGACGCATCGCGGACATTTCGCTGGAGATCGGGCTTGGCAGGATCAGCGCTTCCTGGCCAGGATGGATCAACTGCTGCAGTTTCGGATCAACAAAGCTGTAGGTGATCACTTCCTGGTAACCTTTGTCATTGAGCATGGTTTTCACACGCTTCAGGGACAGGTCAGCTTCACGGTGGGTGCCCATCACCAGACCCGCCTGTACAGGCTCATCAGGGATGTTGTTGTAGCCGTATACGCGAGCCACTTCTTCCACCAGGTCTTCTTCGATCTCCATGTCGAAACGCCATGATGGCGCAACGGCCTTCCATTCGTCCTGACCTTCGGTGACTTCACAGCCCAGGCGCTTCAGAATGTCGGTGACCTGAGCGTCGGCAACGTGGTGACCAATCAAACGATCCAGCTTGCTGCGACGCAGAGTGATGGTTGCGCGTTTTGGCAGAGTGGCTTCGTTTGTCACATCAATAACCGGGCCAGCTTCGCCGCCACAGATATCGATCAGCAGGCGTGTTGCACGCTCCATGGCTTTGTATTGCAATGCCGGGTCAACGCCACGCTCATAACGATGAGAAGCGTCGGTGTGCAGGCCATGACGGCGCGCACGGCCCGTGATGGACAGCGGGCTGAAGAAGGCGCATTCAAGCAGCACGTTCTGCGTTTCGTCATTCACACCGGAATGTTCGCCACCAAAGATGCCGCCCATCGCCAGCGCTTTACCCTGATCAGCAATCACCAGGGTATCAGCGTTCAGTTTTGCTTCGCTACCGTCCAGCAGAACCAGGGTTTCACCCTCTTTCGCCATACGCACAACAATTCCACCTTCGATACGATCTTTATCGAACGCGTGCATTGGCTGGCCAAGCTCCAGCAGAACGTAGTTAGTGACGTCAACAACCGCATCAATGGAACGAATCCCACAGCGACGCAGTTTCTCTTTCATCCATAGTGGGGTTGGCGCTTTAACGTTAATGCCTTTCACGACACGCCCAAGGTAACGTGGGCACGCGTCGGCGGCTTCAACCTGAATCGGCAGAGTGTCGGTAATGGTTGCAGCAACTGGCGTTATGTCTGGAACGTTCAGCTCAACCTGGTTCAGCACCGCAACGTCGCGCGCTACGCCGATGATGCCTAAGCAATCAGCACGGTTTGGCGTGACGCTGATTTCGATGGTGTTGTCATCGAGTTTCAGGTATTCACGGATATCAGTACCGATTGGCGCATCCAGCGGCAGCTCAATGATACCGTTGTGATCGTCGGAAATACCCAGCTCGGAGAACGAACACAGCATGCCTTCAGACGGCTCACCGCGCAGCTTAGCCGCTTTAATTTTGAAATCGCCCGGCAGTACCGCACCAACAGTTGCCACAGCAACTTTCAGCCCCTGACGGCAGTTTGGCGCACCGCAGACGATATCCAGCAGGCGATCGCCGCCCACGTTCACTTTCGTCACGCGCAGTTTGTCTGCATTAGGATGCTGGCCGCACTCAACCACTTCACCTACGACCACGCCATTAAAGGCACCCGCAACCGGCTCAACGCCGTCAACTTCCAGGCCTGCCATGGTGATCTGGTTAGAAAGCGCTTCGCTGTCCAGCGTGGTGTTCACCCATTCGCGTAACCACAGTTCACTGAATTTCATTGTTCTGTCCTGCCCTTATTTAAACTGTTTGAGGAAACGCAGATCGTTTTCGAAGAATGCACGCAGATCGGTCACGCCGTAACGCAACATGGTCAAACGCTCCATGCCCATACCGAACGCAAAGCCGGAGTAAACTTCCGGATCGATACCTACGTTGCGCAGTACGTTTGGATGCACCATGCCGCAACCCAGCACTTCCAGCCACTTGCCGTTTTTACCCATCACGTCAACTTCCGCAGACGGTTCAGTGAACGGGAAGTAGGACGGACGGAAACGAACCTGCAGATCTTCTTCAAAGAAGTTATTCAGGAAATCGTGCAGCGTGCCTTTCAGGTTGGTGAAGCTGATGTTTTTATCAACAATCAGACCTTCCATCTGGTGGAACATTGGCGTGTGGGTCTGATCGTAGTCGTTACGATATACACGGCCCGGCGCGATAATACGGATTGGCGGTTCTTGATCCTTCATGGTACGGATCTGAACGCCGGAAGTCTGGGTGCGCAGCAGACGCGTGGCGTCGAACCAGAAAGTGTCGTGGTCAGCGCGTGCCGGATGATGGCCAGGAATGTTCAGGGCATCGAAGTTGTGATAATCATCTTCAATTTCCGGGCCAGTCGCCACGGTAAAGCCGAGCTCACCGAAGAAACTTTCAATACGATCAATGGTACGTGTAACCGGGTGCAGGCCACCATTTTCGATACGGCGACCCGGCAGAGAAACGTCAATAGTCTCTGCGGCCAGACGTGCGTTCAGCACTGCACTTTCCAGCTCAGCTTTACGAGCATTCAGCGCCTGCTGCACCTGCTCTTTGGCTTCGTTAATTACCGCACCCGCTGCCGGGCGTTCTTCTGGCGGCAGTTCACGCAGGGTTGTCATTTGAAGGGTCAGGTGCCCTTTCTTACCAAGATATTCGACGCGGACATTGTCTAACGCGGCAACATCTGAGGCCTGATTAATGGCGGCTGTTGCACTGGCAACCAGCTCTGCGAGATGTGACATGATTTTCCTCATTATGTCGGTGCAGACACCGATTTGGTGGAGTTATTCTCTCAAATTCAGGCACAAAAAAAGCCTCCATCGGGAGGCTTATCTGGCGCTGTTTTTCGTTTCATCTTTCACGCGCTAGCCTCCTGAATTCAGGTGCTAAAGTAAAAGAAGAAGCGGAAAATAGCAGCATTCATGCTTGCGTTACCTTGTGTGGTAAAAACCGTTAAGACCTTATTGAAAAGGTTGCACCGGTAAAAGTCAATCTTCTGATGGTGTTAAATGAAAAGAGGGAGCTAAGCCCCCTCTCTCAACTGGCTTATGCCAGTGCTGCTTTCGCTTTTTCGACCAGAGCGGTGAACGCTACTTTGTCGAATACTGCGATGTCAGCCAGGATCTTACGGTCGATTTCAACAGAGGCTTTTTTCAGGCCGTTGATGAATTTGCTGTAAGAAATACCGTTCTGACGTGCTGCTGCGTTGATACGCGCAATCCACAGTTGACGGAACTGACGCTTACGTTGACGACGGTCACGGTAAGCGTACTGACCTGCTTTGATAACAGCCTGGAAGGCAACGCGGTATACGCGTGAACGCGCACCGTAGTAGCCTTTAGCTTGTTTCAAAATTTTCTTGTGACGTGCACGTGCAATTACACCACGTTTTACGCGAGCCATGTGTGCTCTCCTGTATCTATTCTAAGTTAAAAAAGTTAAACGTTAACGACTTATGCGTACGGCAGGCACGCGATTACCAGGCCCAGATCGCCTTTAGAAACCATGGCTTTTGGACGCAGGTGACGTTTACGCTTGGTAGCTTTCTTAGTCAGAATGTGACGCAGGTTAGCGTGCTTGTGCTTAAAACCACCTTTACCGGTTTTTTTGAAGCGCTTAGCAGCACCGCGTACGGTCTTAATTTTTGGCATCTTAATAACTTCCACTTCGCATTGTTAAATAAACGAAACATAGGCGAACAAAACCTATGAAACCCGAAGGCTCCACAGATTTTGCTGCTTGAAGGCCTTACTGTTTCTTCTTAGGAGCGAGCACCATGATCATCTGGCGGCCTTCGATCTTCGTAGGGAAGGATTCGACTACTGCCAGTTCACTCAGATCGTCACGGACGCGGTTAAGCACTTCCATACCAATCTGTTGGTGGGCCATCTCACGACCGCGGAAACGCAGCGTGATCTTGGCCTTATCGCCATCTTCCAGAAAGCGAATCAGGCTGCGGAGTTTTACCTGATAATCGCCATCGTCGGTACCAGGACGGAATTTGATTTCCTTAACCTGGATAACTTTTTGCTTTTTCTTCTGTTCCTTAGAAGACTTACTCTTTTCATAAAGGAACTTGCCGTAGTCCATGATACGACAAACTGGCGGTTCGGCGTTAGGGCTGATTTCAACTAAATCTACTCCAGCTTCTTCAGCCTTTTCGATTGCTTCTCTCAGACTCACAATCCCCAGCTGCTCGCCTTCCAGACCTGTTAAGCGAACTTCCTGGGCGCGAATCTCGCCATTGATACGATTCGGACGTGCCGTTTGAACTCGTTTTCCGCCTTTAATACCTTATTCCTCCAGTTGTTGAAGACTGCGGCTGCGAATCTCTTGTTGCAGCTTCTCAATCACTTCACTTACGTCCAGGCTGCCCAGGTCTTTACCACGGCGGGTGCGAACGGCAACTTTGCCTGCTTCCACCTCTTTATCACCACAGACCAACATATACGGGACACGACGTAAAGTGTGCTCGCGGATTTTAAAGCCAATCTTCTCATTTCTCAAGTCTGCTTTTACGCGAATGCCCGCATTTTGTAGTTTCTGCGTCAATTCTTTAACGTAATCCGCCTGAGAATCGGTAATGTTCATCACCACGACCTGCACTGGCGCAAGCCAGGTTGGGAAGAAGCCAGCGAACTCTTCAGTCAGGATGCCGATGAAGCGCTCCAGAGAACCGAGAATTGCACGGTGAATCATTACCGGAACCTGACGCTCGTTGTCTTCGCCAACATAAGAGGCGCTTAAACGCTGCGGCAGGGAGAAGTCCAGCTGTACAGTACCGCACTGCCATGCGCGATCGAGGCAGTCATACAGGGTAAATTCAATTTTCGGACCGTAGAATGCACCCTCGCCCAGTTGGTATTCGAACGGAATTCCGTTCTCTTCCAGCGCCACGGCGAGATCCGCTTCTGCGCGATCCCAGGTCTCATCGCTGCCGATACGTTTTTCCGGACGCGTTGAGAGTTTGACCACGATCTTCTCGAAGCCAAAGGTGCTGTACATATCGTAGACCATACGAATACAGGCGTTAACTTCGTCACGTACCTGATCTTCCGTACAGAAGATATGCGCATCATCCTGAGTAAAGCCACGAACACGCATCAGACCATGCAGCGCACCTGATGGCTCGTTACGGTGACAGCTACCGAACTCTGCCATACGCAGCGGCAGGTCGCGGTAGGATTTCAGACCCTGGTTGAAGATCTGAACGTGTCCCGGGCAGTTCATTGGCTTGATGCAGTATTCACGGTTCTCGGAAGAGGTAGTGAACATCGCATCTTTGTAGTTGTCCCAGTGGCCGGTTTTTTCCCACAGCACACGGTCCATCATGAACGGGCCTTTTACTTCCTGGTACTGGTACTCTTTCAGCTTGGAACGAACGAAGGTTTCCAGTTCACGGAAAATGGTCCAGCCGTCGTTGTGCCAGAACACCATACCCGGCGCTTCTTCCTGCATGTGGTACAGGTCAAGTTGCTTACCAATTTTACGGTGGTCACGCTTCGCGGCTTCTTCCAGACGCTGCAGATATGCATTCAGCGCTTTTTTATCGGCCCAAGCGGTCCCATAGATACGCTGCAACATCTTGTTGTTGCTGTCGCCGCGCCAGTAGGCGCCTGCGATCTTCATCAGCTTGAAGTGATGACAGAAGCGCATATTCGGCACGTGCGGTCCACGACACATGTCGACGTATTCTTCGTGATGGTACAAGCCAGGCTTGTCATCATGGGAGATGTTTTCATCAAGAATAGAGACTTTATAGTTCTCGCCACGCTTCACGAAGGTTTCACGCGCTTCGTGCCAGCTGACTTTCTTCTTGATGACGTCATAGTTCGTTTCGGCGAGCTCGTGCATACGTTTTTCGAGCGCGTCGATATCTTCCTGAGTCAGGGTGTGATCAAGGTCAACGTCGTAGTAAAAACCGTTGTCGATAACCGGACCGATCGCCATTTTAGTATTTGGCCACAGCTGTTTGATGGCATGACCTAACAGGTGTGCGCAGGAGTGGCGAATGATCTCCAGACCTTCTTCGTCTTTCGCTGTAATGATGGCAAGCGTTGCATCATTTTCGATCAGATCGGAAGCATCAACCAGTTCACCGTTAACACGGCCAGCGATGGTCGCTTTCGCGAGTCCAGGGCCGATGTCCAGAGCAACATCCATTGGGCTAACAGCGTGGTCGTAATGGCGTTGGCTGCCATCAGGAAGAGTAATTACAGGCATTTTATATCCTTATTTGCAGTGATGCCCCACACATAAGAGCATATACAAAGAAAATAATCGTGATTTGACAATAGATTACGACACCATCTGACCAACAATCGTCAAATTGGTTCGTCATCATTCACCCGCAGAAAAATCAGATAACGTCCGATTTACGGCAAGCCTTGCAATGTTAACACTAACAAAAGGGAGATTGCACCCTCTGCTGGCAGATTGATGTGCTGGCACTTTCGCATGAATTTGCAGGTTGCATACCCCTGGTGCTCGCATTCCAGAGATGCTGGGCTACTCTTGAACAGGTCATTAAACCCAAAGGTGCATACCATGAACGTATCCAGTAGAACGGTTGTGATATTGAACATCCTTTCAGCCACAGGTTTATTGTTAATTCTCGCCGAACGATTCCACTGGTTCTGAGCCTCACCTAAGCGGGTATAACCTAATCGCTCCCTGCGACGGGGCATTTTTCTGCCCTGTTTGATAGACTGTGCATATTAAGGAACAAGGATTAGGTTATGCCAACAAAACGATTTGCCGTAAAACACTGGAAAATGGTGCTGGTGCTGATAGCCATCTGCGGCGCTATGCTGTTGTTACGTTGGGCGGCAATGATCTGGGGGTAAATGCGGATGACACTTCAAAAACGGGCCGATATTTTTATCGGCCCGTTCTTATTACATTTTATAACCCAGGGAAACCGTGGTTCTGCGGTCGGTATGATCCGGCGCAGTTTCTGGCGGTGAAGAGTTCCAGGTCACGTTGTAGGCCACTTTCAATCCAAAGTGTTCGTTGATAGCCACGTTCAGCGCTGTCTCAGAGTTCAGCGTCGTATCGTCGGCACCATATACAGAAACGCCTTCGGTAAATTTGGTGTTGTCAGTCATCTGCCAGGCATAGGTACCGGAAGCGTAACCGAGCGGTTGGGTTTTGGTATCGCCATCGGTGTACTCGTCATAACGTACACCAGGACCGAATTCAAAACGGAAGCTATGTACCGGGCCATTCAGGAACTGACGACCATAACCCGCGGTGAACACATCACGCTGACGATAACCGTTGTAACGGTCAGTCAACCAGCTTGCCTGACCAAACAGGTAGTCATAATCAGTCATGTTGTAACGGCTACGTCCGCCCACCGCATATTTCTCGGAAGAGCGTTCATCATTAGCGGAGGTGTTGCTGGCATTTCCCCACAGAGACCAGGCGGTGGTGTTACCGTACCAGGTGAGCGTACTGTCCGCTGTCAGAGAGGAGCTTTTCGTGTTACCGGATTGTGCCAGGTACCCAGCGTTCAGGTTACCTTCAAACGGTTTTTTCGCGGTGGTGGGATCGTCCATGACAGTAAAAACGGTATCATCGGCGCTCGCGTTCATTGCCACAAACACGCCACCCGCCAGCATCAGTGCAGCGGGTACTGTCTTCAAAAGCTTCATTTTATTAAGGAGTCCGTACAACAAAAAAAGAGACCACACGGTCCCGGAATCTTTCTTGAGGATCAATGACAAGGCGTCCAGAGAAAGGTAACAAATTATAAAAAGCCGCAAATAACATAGCAATGTTTTCTTATTTCATTTTTTGAATAAGAACGATCTCAAATTGCGTTTTATTTTATATATCCCGCAACTGTTTTTTCATCCGTATTCATATTTAAAATCATACTGTTATTTACATTGCCTTCCTGATAAATGGTGCCAGACTAATAGGAACCCATGCTAAAAGGAGGTAATGATGGTTGCTATCTACACTCTGACGCTCTCCCCTTCCCTTGATTCCGCCACCCTGACGCCCCAGATTTACCCGGAAGGTAAATTGCGTTGCACGGCCCCGGTCTTTGAGCCAGGCGGCGGCGGTATCAACGTGGCGCGTGCTATTACACACCTCGGCGGTAAAGCGACAGCAATATTCCCCGCAGGGGGGGCCACCGGAGAACACCTGGTCTCTCTGCTGGCAGATGAACATGTTGCCGTAGAGACAGTCGCTGCCAAAGACTGGACACGACAAAACCTGCATGTACACGTGGAATCAAGCGATGAGCAGTACCGTTTTGTCATGCCTGGCGCTAAACTCAGTGATGATGAATTTCGTCAACTGGAAGAGAAAGTGCTGGCAATAGAAAGCGGTGCACTGCTGGTAGTAAGCGGCAGCCTGCCACCCGGCGTGAGCACGGAAAAATTAACCGCGCTCATTCAGGCTGCACAGCAACGCGGGATCCGCTGCATTGTCGACAGCAGCGGCGACGCTCTGCAGGCTGCATTAGTGCCAGGCAATCTTGAGCTGGTTAAGCCCAACCAGAAAGAGTTAAGTGCACTCGTGAACCGGGAACTGACACAACCAGATGATGTTCGCACTGCCGCACAGGAGCTGGTGCGCAGTGGTAAAGCGCGACGCGTTGTGGTCTCCCTTGGTCCTCAGGGGGCACTGGCAGTCGATGAAACGTCGTCCGTTCAGGTTGTCCCGCCACCGATGAAAAGTCAGAGCACTGTAGGCGCTGGCGACAGTATGGTAGGTGCAATGACACTGAAACTGGCACAGGGCGCGTCACTGCTGGAAATGACACGCTACGGTGTGGCGGCGGGGAGTGCTGCAACCATCAACCAGGGCACGCGTCTCTGTTCACTGGCCGATACGCAAAAAATCGTTGATTACCTGTCACGCAATTAACACCTGTTCCCCTTCTTTATGAAGGGGAATTTCACGTCGTAGTCGCCAAACACTGACTATCGACTATGCTAAGAAAACTTCCATGATAACAATGAGGTGAATTATGAGCAGTGGTGACATCACCCGCTACGTCGTTACCATCAATCTTCATGAAGCATCGCTCACCGAACTGAATGAGCTCAACAACACCTTCACACGGGCTAATTTTCTGCTCACGCTCGCGGATGACGAGGGCAATATTCATGATTTAGGCACCCTGACATTTGGTCTGATCAGCGCGCTGAGTGAAGAAGAAGTTCAGGCGCTGGCCGCCAGTCTGGCGGAAAGTGTGACCGACAAGCCTGCCGAAATTGAGGTGGATTCCTGGCAAAACTGGCAGAAAAAGAAACAATAAGTGCCCTGCATGAATTTAAACCGCTCAGGTGTGCGTTAGTTCGTATTTTTTTACCGCGTTTATGCACTAACTTTATGATCTGGCAGACAACATGGGAGAAACAACATGTGGCAGGCTATCAGTCATCTTTTAAGTGAGCAACTGGGTGAAGGTGAAATTGAACTGCGTAACGAACTGCCAGGCGGAGAGATCCACGCCGCGTGGCATTTACGCTACGCAGGACGCGATCTTTTCGTTAAATGCGATGAGCGGGAGCTACTTCCGATCTTTACCGCCGAAGCTGACCAACTGGAACTGTTGTCGCGCAGTAAAACGGTGACTGTCCCCCAGGTTCTGGCCGTGGGGAGTGATCGCGACTACAGCTTTCTGGTCATGGAATATCTCTCTGCCCGTCCGTTAGATGCCCATAATGCTTTCATTCTCGGCCAACAGTTAGCACGCCTGCATCAATGGAGCGACCAGCCGCAATTTGGTCTCGATTTTGACAACGATCTATCCACTACCCCGCAACCTAATGCCTGGCAGCGTCGCTGGTCGACGTTTTTTGCTGAGCAACGCATTGGCTGGCAACTTGAGCTGGCCGCAGAAAAAGGGCTGGAATTTGGCAATATTGATGCCATCGTCGAGCACGTTCAGCAGCGTCTGGCATCTCACCAGCCTCAGCCTTCTCTGCTACACGGCGATCTGTGGTCAAATAATTGCGCACTAGGCCCCAACGGCCCTTATATCTTTGACCCGGCCTGCTACTGGGGTGACAGAGAGTGCGATCTGGCAATGCTGCCGCTGCATCCGGAACAGCCACCGCAAATATACGATGGGTACCAGTCGGTTTCGCCCCTGCCGCCCGGTTTCCTCGATCGCCAGCCGGTGTATCAGCTTTATACGTTGATGAACCGTGCCATCCTGTTCGGTGGAGAACACCTGGTCAACGCACAGCGGGCCCTTGAACGCATACTTGCCGCGTGAAGACAGATAAGGGTGGCTCTCGCGCCACCCTTATCTGTTACAGAAAACCGAGCACTGAGAAGAAGAAGTACCCCGCCACAATGATGATCACCGGGAGGATATAGAGCGGGAAAATTTGCAGAAAAATGGTGTGACGCGGCACAACAATGCGGGATTCAATCTGCTCCCGGCTCATTCCTTCCGGGCCTTTGGCCTGCTCCAGAATTAACTGGTCCTCAACTCCTTCGCGTAGAAAGCGCGTCTGACGGCTCATTCGTGCGCCAGAGGCCTGCAATGCGAGGGCGATAAAGATCAGTGCGTAAATGACCCAAAAGCCGATATTCAGTTGCTGGTGAAAATCCGGGGTGGGTGAGTTAAACCAGAAGACATTCAAGAATGGCGTATTAAAACGAATCATATCAATCATGACATGCGCAAAATCAAGCATTACCGCATTAATACCCGGCTGTTTTTCGCTGTGATCGTACATAAATTTCAGTACAGAGATCAGCGTAGAAATGACTGCTGGAATAAAAATCACCCAGCCAGCAATACGTTTTAAGACCGCGATGCGTCCAGCTTGTTGATACGTCATCAGTTCCTCTTCATATAGACGCGTTATTTGTGCCTAAGTCTACCTGCTGGTCATCAATTTCGCCCGATCTTTAAAGGCAATATGCTAAATTGCAGGTTGTGCTTAGCACTTATCGTCTGTCGAACACCCTGGATAAGGAGACGTTGTGATGTCGACACCGCGCCAAATTCTTGCCGCAATTTTTGACATGGATGGATTACTGATCGATTCCGAACCGTTGTGGGATCGCGCCGAACTGGACGTCATCGCCAGCCTTGGCGTGGATATCAGCCGCCGTAATGAACTTCCTGATACGCTTGGCCTGCGCATTGATATGGTCGTCGATCTGTGGTTTGCCCAACAACCGTGGGTTGGCCCGGGTCGTGACGAAGTGACCGCACGCATTATCAGCCGCGCCATCTCGCTGGTAGAAGAGAACAAGCCACTACTGCCTGGCGTTCGTGAAGCCGTCGCACTGTGTAAAGCTCAGGGGTTGAAAGTCGGTCTGGCCTCTGCTTCACCGCTGCATATGCTGGAAAAAGTGCTCATCATGTTTGAACTGCGCGACAGTTTCGACGCGCTGGCATCAGCGGAAAAATTGCCTTACAGCAAACCGCACCCGCAGGTCTATCTGGACTGTGCCGCTAAGCTGGGTCTTGATCCGCTCAACTGCGTTGCGCTGGAAGACTCCGTAAACGGTATGGTGGCGTCGAAAGCCGCACGTATGCGCTCCATTGTGGTGCCTGCTGAAGAAACCCGCCACGATCCCCGGTTTGCCCTTGCCGATGTGAAGCTCACTTCACTGGTCGGGTTGACGACGCATCATCTGCAGGGCGGTTAATGCCTGCGTTGAGTTTGTGACAAACAGTTACACCGTCACCTCTTCCGCCTACTGTATAAAAACCCTATACTGTATGAATTGACAGTTTTGTGGGTTTTATCATGACGGCGGAAGGCCACCTGCTTTTTTCTATTGCGTGCGCAGTATTTGCCAAAAACGCTGAACTTACCCCCGTGCTGGCACAGGGGGACTGGTGGCATATTGTCCCTTCCGCCGTATTGACCTGTTTGCTGCCCGACATAGACCACCCCAAATCCTTCCTTGGGCAACGCCTGAAGTGGGTCTCGAAACCCATCGCCCGCGCATTTGGCCACCGGGGGTTTACTCACAGCCTGCTGGCCGTGTTTGGCCTGCTGACGCTCTTCTACTTAAAAGTGCCCGAAAGCTGGATTGTCCCTGCGGATGCCATCCAGGGGATGGTGCTGGGCTATTTAAGCCATATTCTCGCCGATATGCTGACGCCTGCGGGCGTGCCGCTGCTTTGGCCATGCCGCTGGCGTTTTCGTTTTCCCATCCTTGCACCGCAGAAAGGTAACCAGCTTGAGCGCGTATTGTGCATGGCGCTGTTTGCCTATGCTGTCTGGATGCCGCAAACATTGCCCGAAAACAGTGCAGTCCGCTGGTCTTCCCAGATGATTAATTCGCTGCAATTTCAGTTCAATCGTTTTATTCATCATCAAATCGAACAGTAAACAGACAAAATTACCGCATTTGTCATAACCCATTCCATTTGGATATAAGCGCTACATCACACTTCTGCTAACCTTCCGCCAACAGGATCGGTAAAAACCGACCCCATAATAAATCAGGAGAACGGGGATGAATTTTCCACTCATCGCGAACGTCATTGTGTTCGTTGTATTGCTATTGCTTCTCGCGCAGGCGCGCCACAAACAGTGGAGTCTGGCGAAAAAAGTACTGGTTGGTCTGGTCATGGGTGTTGTATTTGGTCTGGCATTACAGGCGATTTATGGCTCCGACAACCCAGTTCTGAAAGATTCCATTCAGTGGTTCAACATTGTCGGTAACGGCTATGTCCAGCTGCTGCAGATGATCGTTATGCCACTGGTGTTTGCCTCTATTCTGAGTGCCGTTGCCCGCCTGCATAACGCGACCCAACTGGGTAAAATCAGCTTCCTGACCATTGGTACGCTGCTGTTTACCACGCTGATTGCAGCGCTGGTTGGTGTACTGGTCACCAACCTGTTCGGCCTGACTGCCGAAGGGCTGGTTCAGGGAACGGCTGAAACAGCGCGTCTGACCGCGATTCAAACTAACTACGTGGGGAAAGTAGCTGATCTCACCGTGCCGCAAATGGTGCTCTCCTTCATTCCGAAGAACCCGTTTGCTGACCTGACCGGTGCCAACCCAACTTCCATCATCAGCGTGGTCATTTTCGCCGCGTTCCTGGGTGTGGCGGCACTTAAACTGCTGAAAGACGATGCACCAAAAGGTGAACGCGTGCTGACCGCTATCGATACCCTGCAAAGCTGGGTGATGAAGCTGGTTCGTCTGGTAATGCAGTTAACCCCTTATGGCGTTCTGGCACTGATGACCAAAGTGGTTGCTGGCTCTAACCTGCAGGACATCATCAAGCTGGGTAGTTTTGTGATTGCCTCATACCTGGGTCTGGGCATTATGTTTGTGGTGCACGGTATCCTGCTGGGTGTGAACGGCGTTAGCCCGCTGAAATACTTCCGTAAAGTCTGGCCGGTACTGACCTTTGCCTTCACCAGCCGTTCCAGCGCTGCGTCTATTCCGCTGAACGTTGAAGCACAGACCCGCCGTCTGGGCGTGCCAGAGTCTATCGCCAGCTTCTCAGCCTCTTTTGGTGCCACCATCGGTCAGAACGGTTGTGCGGGTCTCTACCCGGCGATGCTGGCGGTGATGGTTGCGCCAACCGTGGGTATCAATCCACTTGATCCAGTCTGGATTGCTACACTGGTTGGTATTGTGACCGTAAGTTCCGCAGGTGTTGCGGGTGTTGGTGGTGGCGCAACCTTCGCCGCGCTGATTGTGCTGCCTGCACTGGGACTGCCGGTAACGCTGGTCGCGCTGCTGATCTCCGTTGAACCGCTGATCGACATGGGCCGTACTGCGCTGAACGTAAGCGGCTCAATGACAGCCGGTACGCTAACCAGCCAGTGGCTGAAGCAGACTGACAAAGCGATTCTGGAAAGTGAAGACGACGTCGAACTGGCGCACCGTTAAACACTGACAAATAAAAAAACCGCCTGATTGAAGTGAACCCCGAAAGTTGGACATCCAATGATTAGGGGTTTTGCGTTTCAATGGGCAGAAAAAAATATTCATCTGAATTCAAGCAGAAAGTTGTTCTCCACTATCTGAACAGTGGTGACGGTGCA
>NZ_JAAVXA010000011.1:146168-149409 GCF_012241585.1 Pantoea sp. LS15 | reverse complement strand
GGCCGTCAGTCGCAGCAACAACCAGGATCGCGCCGTCCATCTGCGCAGCACCGGTGATCATGTTTTTAACATAGTCGGCGTGGCCTGGGCAGTCTACGTGTGCGTAGTGGCGAGTCGGGGTGTCGTACTCAACGTGAGAGGTGTTGATGGTGATACCACGAGCTTTTTCTTCTGGTGCGTTATCGATCTGGTCGAATGCACGAGCAGAACCACCGTAGGTTTTAGCCAGAACGGTAGTGATTGCAGCGGTCAGGGTAGTTTTACCATGGTCAACGTGGCCGATAGTACCAACGTTGACGTGCGGTTTTGTACGTTCAAATTTTTCTTTAGACACGGCTATATTCCTTACTATAGTGCTCTCCCCTTTGGAGAGAGCACGGGACTTAGGTTTTAATCCTGTGGATTACTTACCACGGGCTTCAATAACGGCCTGAGCAACGTTGTTAGGCGCATCATCATACTTCAGGAATTCCATGGTGTATGATGCACGACCTTTGGTCAGAGAACGCAGCTGAGTTGCATATCCGAACATTTCAGACAGTGGAACTTCAGCGTGGATCTTAACGCCAGTTACTTCGGATTCCTGACCACGCAGCATACCGCGACGACGGCTCAAGTCACCGATAACGTCACCGGTGTTCTCTTCAGGAGTTTCTACTTCAACCTTCATGATTGGCTCAAGCAGAACTGGTTTTGCTTTCTTAAAGCCTTCTTTAAAGGCAATAGACGCAGCCAGTTTAAACGCCAGTTCAGAGGAGTCAACGTCGTGGTAAGAACCGAAGTGCAGACGGATACCCATGTCAACAACCGGATAGCCAGCCAGAGGGCCCGCTTTCAGCTGTTCCTGGATGCCTTTATCAACGGCTGGGATGTATTCACCAGGAATTACACCACCTTTGATGTCGTTGATGAACTCGTAACCTTTCGGGTTAGAGCCCGGCTCCAGTGGGTACATGTCGATCACAACGTGACCGTACTGACCGCGACCACCAGACTGCTTAGCGTGTTTACCTTCAACATCGGTAACTTTCGCGCGAATCGCTTCGCGGTAAGCAACCTGAGGTTTACCCACGTTCGCTTCAACGTTGAATTCACGCTTCATACGGTCAACGATGATGTCCAGGTGCAGTTCACCCATACCAGCGATGATGGTCTGGTTAGATTCTTCATCAGTCCATACGCGGAATGATGGGTCTTCTTTCGCCAGACGGCCCAGAGCCAGACCCATTTTTTCCTGGTCAGCTTTGGTTTTTGGTTCAACTGCGATGGAGATTACCGGCTCAGGGAATTCCATACGCTCCAGAATGATTGGGTGATCTGGGTCACACAGGGTGTCACCAGTGGTCACGTCTTTCAGACCGATAGCTGCAGCGATGTCGCCCGCACGAACTTCTTTGATCTCTTCACGT
Organism: Pantoea sp. LS15; assembly: GCF_012241585.1. Lineage (NCBI taxonomy): Bacteria > Pseudomonadati > Pseudomonadota > Gammaproteobacteria > Enterobacterales > Erwiniaceae > Pantoea > Pantoea sp. LS15. Next base: position 148,000 of record NZ_JAAVXA010000011.1, on the reverse strand, counting down.
TTGTTAGCGTGCATCTGTACGATACGGCCAAAACGTTCACGCGCCGCTTTCACGGAGTTCAGGATGGTGTCACCGGAGTTAACCACACCAGAGTAAACGCGGAAGAAGGTCAGGTTACCCACGAATGGGTCGGTAGCAATTTTGAACGCCAGTGCAGAGAATGGCTCTTCGTCGCTTGCGTGACGCTCAGCCGGAGTATCTTTACCGTCGTCCAGGATGCCGTTGATCGCAGGAACGTCAACCGGGGATGGCAGGTAGTCAACTACCGCATCCAGCATCGCCTGCACACCTTTGTTCTTGAACGCAGAACCACAGGTTACCAGGATGATTTCGTTGTTCAGAACACGCTGACGCAGAGCTTTTTTGATCTCTTCTTCAGTCAGTTCTTCACCACCCAGGTATTTCTCCATCAGCTCTTCAGAAGCTTCAGCAGCGGATTCGATCAGGTTCTGGTGCCATTCGTCAGCCAGGTCCTGCATTTCAGCCGGGATATCTTCGTATTCGAAGGTAACGCCCTGGTCTGCATCGTTCCAGTTGATGGCTTTCATTTTCACCAGGTCGATTACGCCGGTGAAACCTTCTTCAGCACCAATTGCCAGCTGCAGCGGAACAGGGTTCGCGCCCAGACGGGTTTTGATCTGACCAACAACTTTCAGGAAGTTAGCACCCATACGGTCCATTTTGTTAACGAACGCGATGCGTGGAACTTTATATTTGTTCGCCTGACGCCATACGGTTTCAGACTGTGGCTGAACACCACCAACTGCGCAATAAACCATTACCGCGCCGTCAAGAACACGCATGGAACGTTCTACTTCGATGGTGAAGTCAACGTGCCCTGGGGTGTCGATGATGTTTACGCGATGCGGTTCGTACTGCTTAGCCATACCTGACCAGAATGCAGTAGTCGCTGCGGAGGTGATAGTAATACCACGCTCCTGCTCCTGTTCCATCCAGTCCATGGTGGCTGCGCCGTCATGAACTTCACCGATTTTATGGTTTACACCGGTGTAGAACAGAATACGTTCGGTAGTAGTGGTTTTACCGGCGTCGATGTGCGCACTGATACCGATGTTACGGTAGCGTGCGATGGGTGTTGTACGAGCCATTTGATTCCTCGTTATATCTTTAGGCGTTCAGTTAAGTTACCCAGAGCGGGCGGCTTCTCTGAAGCGCCCGCCTGGTGACTAATACTCCGAAGGGATTACCAACGGTAGTGTGCGAACGCCTTGTTGGCTTCTGCCATACGGTGAACGTCTTCACGTTTCTTAACTGCAGTACCTTTGTTGTCTGCAGCATCAGAAAGTTCGTTCGCCAGACGCAGAGCCATGGATTTATCACCGCGTTTACGAGCAGCTTCAACGATCCAACGCATTGCCAGAGCATTACGACGAACCGGACGAACTTCAACTGGAACCTGATAAGTAGAACCACCAACGCGGCGAGACTTAACTTCTACAGTCGGGCGCACGTTGTCGAGAGCGACTTCGAAAGCTTCCAGTTCATTTTTACCAGAACGCTGAGCCAGGGTCTCCAGCGCGCTGTATACGATTGCTTCTGCAGTAGATTTTTTACCATCTACCATCAGGATATTTACAAATTTTGCCAGCAGTTCTGATCCGAACTTAGGATCTGGAAGAATTTTACGCTGACCAATGACGCGACGACGTGGCATGGGAATACTCCGTTGTTAATTCAGGATTGTCCAAAACTCTACGAGTTTAGTTTGACATTAAGATAAATCAGTTTGGCCTTACTTAACGGAGAACCATTAAGCCTTAGGACGCTTCACGCCGTACTTGGAGCGAGCCTGCTTACGGTCTTTAACACCT